>JAYTAU010000525.1:0-8216 GCA_043737375.1 Planctomycetia bacterium | reverse complement strand
GAGAAGTCGGGATGGAAAATGGGGGCAGGTTGTCAGTTGTCGGTTGTCAGTCGAAAACGGTTGATCGTGACGCCTGGAGGCAAATCACATTCAACGTTCCTTCAAGCCCTCACCGCTCGTTCCTCGCCGCCTTTCCCCGAGGGAGAGGGATAATGTCACCGCCCTGACTTTTGATTGCCGGGACCTGACCCCTAAACCCTGACCCCTAAACCCTGACCCCGAGCCTTTACATTCTCCGCAGGAACCTGCTCTATCAGCCGGCGTTCGTCTTTGCACAGTTTATGCTCAAACGAATCGGCCAGGGCAATCCAACTGGCTTCGATCACGTTTTCGCTCACGCCGACCGTGCCCCAGACATCGTGATGGTCGCGGCTTTCGATCACCACGCGCACGCCGGCGGCGGTGCCTGCCTCGGAATTGATCACGCGGACTTTATAATCGACCAAACTCATCTCGGCCAGGTTCGGGTACGTGCCTGAAAGTGCCTTGCGCAGAGCGGCGTCGAGGGCATTGACCGGGCCGTCGCCGTCGGCCACTTCGTGCCGCAGCGCGTCGCCGATCCGCAGTTTGACGGTCGCTTCAGTCGTGAGTTCGCCGTGGCGGTCGCTTTCGACTTTGACGTGATAACTTTGGCGCTCGAAGTGCGGTTCGAACAGCCCGGCCAGGCGATGCACCAAGAGATCGAACGATGCTTCGGCCGCTTCGAACTGATAGCCGACGTTTTCCATGGCGACGACCTGCGAGAGGATTTTATCCATCAACGCTTTGTCGTCTTGCAAGTTGTACTGTTTTGTCAGTTCGATGATGTTCGAACGGCCGGAAAGTTCGCTGACCAAGATACGGCGTTCGTTGCCGACCAAAGTCGGGTCGATATGTTCGTAGCTGCTGGTCGCGCGAGCGACGGCATGCACATGCATTCCGCCCTTGTGAGCGAACGCACTTTGCCCGACAAACGGTTGTCCGGCGCGAAAGTTCATGTTGGCGATTTCGTAAACGTATCGCGAAAGCTCGGTCAAGTGCCGAACGCCGTCGCCATTGAGCGTCTCGTAGCCACGCTTTTTGACCGCCAAATTCGCGACGACCGAAATCAAGTCGGCGTTACCGCAGCGTTCGCCGACGCCGTTGATGGTGCCCTGCACTTGCACCGCGCCGGCATCGACCGCGATTAGCGAATTGGCAATGGCTAAATCGCAATCGTTATGACAATGGATGCCGACCGGAATGTCCAAGCCCGCTTGGGCGGCGCGCGTCAGCTCGGCAATTTCCTCGGGCATGGTGCCGCCGTTGGTATCGCACAATGCGACCAGCGACGCGCCCGCAGCGGCTGCCGCGCGGATGGTCGAGAGCGCATAGTCGGGGTTAAGTTTCCAGCCGTCGAAAAAATGCTCGGCATCGTAAATGATGTCGCGACCCTGCTCGCGCAGGTAGCGCAGCGTCTCAGTGATCATCGCCAGATTTTCTTCGAGCGACACGCGCAGCACTTCGGTCGCGTGAAAAGCCGACGTTTTACCGACGATGGTGATTGTCTTGGCACCGCTGGCCAATAACGATTTCATGCCGGGGTCGGCGTCGGGCGTAACTCCCTTGCGACGCGTCATGCCGAAGGCGCAGATGCGAGCATGTTTGAGCTTGAGCTCTTGCACGCGCTGAAAGTAGGCAGCGTCTTTCTCGTTGGAGAGCGGGTAGCCCCCTTCGATGAAGTCGAAGCCCAGGCTGTCGAGGCGCTGTGTGATCAGCAATTTGTCTTGCAGCGAAAAGTTGACGCCTTCGCCCTGGCTTCCGTCGCGGAGCGTGGTGTCGTAGATTTGAACGCGCATGCACGAGAGGGGTTAGGATTTAGGAGTCAGGGGGTTCAGGATTCAGGGACGCACGAGTCGTTGTGCGGGAGATGTATCCTAACCCGAAGCGTCAGCGAGGAATGATCGTCCGTTGCGGGATCTCCTCGCTGACGCTTCGGGTTAGGATGAGTGATCTCATATCTTCTATCAACAAAAACAGCCCGGCGGGTCATTCGACCGCAGGGCTGATGTGAACGGTTTGAATGCACGTCACCCTTACGGCCTAAACTCCTTAATTCGAATAATCGCTACCGCCACGATCAAGCCTGGGGCTGATCGGCGGGGGCAATTCTCGGGGTAGTTCAACACGAGGGACATGGCAAGCGAGGTCGAAGTGAATGCTCGGAAACGTGTTCGGTACAACTCCAACCTAGCTTTTTTCGGCTATCCGGTCAACCGGAGCATTGACACACCATCAAGTAGGGTCGAAATGCCCAAGCGAGGATACCCCTATCGCAGACTTGCTAAGCCCTGACTTTACTGATTAAGGAAGCACCGGCAGAGCCAGTGACACACAAAAACCCAAGGTAAGGTTAGGGCTTCAAATTCGGTTACCAACGCCAAGCCCACGGATTGTGGTCCGTGGGCTTAAGGTGGCGTGCCATTTCAATCGCTGTTTTGTTTACTGCGGTGTGACCGACGCGGCGCGCGGGCCCTTGCCGCCGGAACCGCCGCCATTGTCGACGGTGTAGTCGACTTGTTGTCCTTCTTCCAGGCTGTCGAACTGACGATCTGCAACCGACGAGTGGTGAAAGAACACGTCGGTGCCATCGTTTCCGGCGATGAAACCAAAGCCCTTGTCTGCAACCAGTTTCTTAATCGTACCGACCGGCATACCTAACACTCCTTCGAACGAAACGTTAACTCTTTTGCCAATCGCATTGTCTTACAACAATTAACTTGTTTTTCAACAAGCAACAGCCCGCGACGGGGCAAGCCGTATGATCGGCATTGCACAATCCGCGGGTCGGATCGGCCGCAAGCCATGCCCTCGCGACAGAGACCATCTCTGAAAACTTGCGTGCATGACAAACGATCGGGCTGAATGCCCTGCCGCGTCGATTCGGCGGCGTACAAGCAAGCCGGTATTCGACCGCACCCGCTTGTAATTACCGCGCGCGATTCGTGCGCGTTGGCTGCTAGCGTAGGTAAGTCGACGGTAATTATCAAGCGCGGATGGAGAAAAAGTGGGATTCGAGGCCGGCGAGCCGGAAGCGTTAGCGTCCGGAGGCTGGAGGTTTGGGGCT
Organism: Planctomycetia bacterium; assembly: GCA_043737375.1. Lineage (GTDB taxonomy): Bacteria > Planctomycetota > Planctomycetia > Pirellulales > JALHPA01 > JAWXCH01. The sequence goes on along the minus strand of JAYTAU010000525.1, from coordinate 5,131 downwards.
GGAGATTGGAGGCTTGGGACTTGGGGCTGAAGTCGTCTCAGCTCACGCTTTGAAATCTGTATCTTACCTCCTTCACTCCCACCTCCATCACCTCCGCAACAGTTTGATGGCGATTTTCGACCCAAAATTGCCGCGCATAGCCAGGTGAATCCAAAGCATGGCCAGCGGTTCAATATACCGGGCTTCAATCAAATCGCCGGCGTCGATGACCTCGAAACCGATTTGTTCGGCCAACCCGGCGACCAGCGACTTGGCCGGTTCGTCGTCGCCACAGACAAATACCGACGCCGAATGGTCGCCGTAACGGGCATCTTCGAGCGTGCCGGCTCCGATGGTGTTAAATGCCTTGACCACGCGGGCCTTGGGTGCCCAGTTCGCGATTTCTTCGGCGGCCGAGGTCGAATGGCCCAAAAGCAGCCCACTAAGATCAACCTTGATCGGGTTAGTGCAATCGATCAGCACTTTGCCGGATAACGGTTCGGCGCAGCTAGTCACCACGGCTTGCGCCGCTTCCCAGGGGACGGCTAGCAGAATGACTTCGCCGAATGCGGCGGCTACGGCTAGCGAGCCGATTTGCATGCGGTCTGATAGATCACGTGGTAGTAATTGCGCGCGAGCGGAACGAACATCGCGCAGGCCGAACATGACATGGTGTCCCGCGGCGGCCCACAATCGACCGAGCGTTCCGCCCATGCTGCCCGCGCCGAAGATACCGATGTTCATGCTGTTCCCGAAAATCGAAGCGACGAACTAAAGCCTCGCGCAACGGCGCAGAGGCGCAAAGTCAAGATTGCTGCGCAACGTTTTTTCTAAGTCTTTGAGCAACGCACGAAGTCACCAACATTCAGTAAGTACATTACTGGTAGACCCGAGCCTGTGATGGAACTTCAATCAGAGTATGCACTCCTCTCTTAGCGCCTTTGCGCGAGGCCTCCCTGAACAATAGCTTATACGGTGTTGAGTTACTTCGCTTCTTTCGAGCCGACGATGGTCAGATTCATGCCGATTTGAACACTGACCGGCTTATCGTTCACCTTGACGGTCATCTTGCCATTGAGATACCAGCCGAGCGAGCCGGTCGAAAATTCCTTGACCTCGGCCATCATCGGCACTCCGCCGATCACGACCTCGATCGCTTGAGCATGGTTGCGAAAATCATCGCGAGTGATTGAACAGGTAGTTTTAGCCATGAAACGGCATCCTTTCGTTTTCGAATTACAAATTACGAATTACAATGGACGAAATGTTGATTCTTTTAACTGCGTCCGTCGTAATTAGCCCTGTTTACTTGTCTTCGTACTTTAAACGCGACCACTGGTCGCGGCTTTACAAAGTTGAGATTGCGCTTGTTATGCGATGCCGCTTCGAAATTCGTAATTTGTCCTTCGTAATTCGTAATTCTCAATTCGAAATTACTCGAACACTGCCACCAGTTCGCCCGCCTCGACCGGCGTGCCCGGCTTGACCAGTAAGTCGGCGATACGGCCCGCCTGTTCGGCGTACAGCGTGGTCTCCATCTTCATCGCTTCCATCGTCATCAGCTTTTGACCTTTGGCTACGCTGTCGCCAATTTTTACCGACACGATGACGACCAGACCGGGCATCGGCGCGGCGACCTGCTTGGCGTTTGTCGGGTCGGCCTTGGGCCGACGAACCACATCGGCCTCGAGCGATTTGTCGATGACGCTGACGCTGCGCGGTTGGCCGTTGAGTTCGAAGAACACCGTGCGACTGCCGTCGGCATGCGGCTCGCCGACGGTCAGCATTTTGACGATCAGCGTCTTGCCCGGTTCGATGTCGATGGTTAATTCTTCGCCCGGCAATTGGCCGTATAAATAATACGGCGTCGGCAAGTTGCTGGTGGTCGAATAAGTTTGCTCATGTTTGACAAAGTCGCCGTACACGCGCGGATAGAGCAGATACGTCACGACATCGCGTTCGGTCGGCTTGCGGCCCAACAGTTTTTCGACCTCGACGGCGGTGGCCTTGAAATCGGCGGGAGCCAACGAAGCACCAGGTCGACCACGCATCGGTTTGATGTCGCGGAGTATCCGTTTTTTGATTTTCTCCGGAAAGCCGCCGGGGGGTTGCCCCATACGACCAGCCAGCAAATCGACGACCGATTCCGGAAAAGCCAACTCGCGCTTACCGTCGACCAACGAATCGGCCGTCAGATTGTTGGTGACCAGAAACAGCGCCAAGTCGCCCACGGCTTTGCTGGTCGGTGTGACTTTGACAATGTCGCCCAGCAGTTGGTTCACTTCGGCATACGCCTGGCAAACTTCTTCCCAGCGCGTCGAAAGACCCAATGCGCGCGCCTGCTCTTGCAAGTTAGTGAACTGCCCGCCGGGCATCTCGTGCAAATACAAGTCTGCATCGCTGGCCTTCATATCGCTTTCGAACGGCACGTAGTATTCGCGAACCGCTTGCCAATAATGCGCCAACGAACGAAAGCTATTCGCGTCGACGGCCGACTGTCGCGGAGTGTTGCGCAGGGCCTCGATGATGGCATTCAGATTCGGCTGCGATGTGAGTCCCGAGAACGGTGCGCTGGCCCCATCGGCAATGTCGAGTCCGACTTCGCTGGCCGACAGCACGCTAGCCGCGGAAATACCACTGGTATCGTGCGTATGAAAGTGAATCGGAATGCCGATCTCTTTTTTGAGCGTTTTGACCAATAGTTCCGCCGCAAACGGTTTGCACAGGCCGGCCATATCTTTGATGGCCAGAATGTGCGCTCCCATTTTCTCAAGCTCTTTGGCCAGTTCGACATAGTATTTCAGGTCGTACTTGGGCCGCGCGGGATCGAGAATATCGCCGGTGTAACAGATCGCCGCTTCGCACAGACCGCCTGCCTTTTGCACCGCTTCCATGGCGACCCGCATGTTGGGCACCCAATTCAGCGGATCAAAAATACGGAACAGATCGATCCCGGCTTGTGCACTTTCGCGGACGAACGATTGCACGACGTTGTCGGGATAGTTGGTGTAGCCCACGGCGTTGCTGGCCCGCAGCAACATCTGAAACAAGATGTTGGGAATTTTGGTGCGGAGTTCGGCCAGCCGTTCCCAAGGACATTCCTTGAGGAAACGCATCGAGGTATCGAATGTCGCACCGCCCCACATCTCGACCGAGAACATTTGCGGTGCCAGTCGGGCGTAAGCTGCGGCCACGGCGACCATGTCGAACGTGCGCATGCGCGTAGCGAGCAGCGATTGATGCGCATCGCGAAACGTGGTGTCGGTCAGCAATAACTGCTTTTGCTTGAGGATCCACTGCGAGAACTTTTCGGGTCCTAGCTTGAGGAACTGCTGGCGCGAGCCGTCCGGCGCTTGTTGAGCATGATCGACCGCCGGCACCGGAGCCAATTCGCGACGAGTCGAGCGCGGGCGATCTTTGACCAATGCGTTGCCGTTGACGATCGTCTCGCCCAAGAATTGTAGCATTTTGGTCGCGCGATCGAGCCGCGGCTTCCAAAGAAACAATTCCTTGGCCTCGTCGATGAACCGCGTCGTCACCTCGCCGCTGAGAAACGTGGGATGCGTGACCAGATTGATCAAAAACGGAATGTTGGTTTTCACCCCGCGCACACGAAATTCTTGCAGACAGCGCTCCATGCGCCGCGCGGCGTCGCTGAGCGTGCGGCCGCGCGCACAGACTTTGACCAATAGCGAATCGTAGTAGGGCGTGACCACTGCGCCGGAAAACGCGGTGCCCGCGTCGAGGCGAATGCCCAATCCACTGGCCGAGCGGTAGGCCGTCATGCGGCCATAGTCGGGCACAAAGCGGTTCTCGGCGTCTTCGGTCGTCACGCGGCATTGGATCGAAAAGCCATTGGTGCGAATCTCACTTTGTTCGCTCAGGCCAATCTGTGGATCGCTCAACGGCGCACCTTGCGCCACGAGAATTTGCGACCGCACAATATCGATGCCGGTGACCTCTTCGGTCACGGTGTGCTCGACCTGAATCCGCGGATTGACTTCGATGAAATAAAACTGGTTGGTGTCGGCATCGACTAAAAATTCGACGGTACCGGCGTTTTCGTAACGCACGGTTCGCCCGATCGACAGCGCCGCGTCACAGAGCTGTTTGCGCAGCTCGGCAGACAAATTGGGTGCCGGGGCGATCTCGACTACTTTTTGATGTCGCCGTTGAACCGAACAGTCGCGCTCGAACAAATGCACGAGGTTGCCGTGCTGATCGCCGAGCAATTGAACTTCGATATGCCGGGCGCGGGGGATGAATTTTTCGACAAAGACCTCGGAACTGCCAAATGCCGCTTGCGATTCGCGCTGCGCTTGCTCGAGATTCGGTTGCAGCTCTTCGGGCGAGTTGACGACGCGCATTCCGCGCCCGCCGCCGCCATGTGCGGCCTTCAGAATAATCGGATAGCCAAGTTTTTCGGCGGTGCGTTTGGCTTCAGTCAGGTTCTTTAGCGCCCGCGCGCTGCCGCCGAGAATCGGCACGTTGGCCTTTTCGGCAATATCGCGGGCAGCCGTCTTATCGCCCAATTGTTCGAGCAGCTCCGTTCGCGGTCCAACAAAGGTCACACCGGCTTTATCGCATGCGCGGCGCAGCTCGGGATTCTCCGAAAGGAATCCGTAGCCGGGATGAATGGCGTCGATGCCGTAGGTTTGGCAAATGTCGATGATGCCCGGGATATCGAGGTAGGCTCGGATCGGCTCGCCCGTTTTGCCGATGAGATACGCTTCGTCCGCTTTGAAGCGGTGCAACGCGTAACGGTCTTCGTGCGAGTAAATGGCCACGGTGCGGATGCCGAGCTCGTGGGCCGTGCGAAACACGCGAATGGCGATCTCGCTACGATTGGCGACAAGCAGCTTGCGAATGGGCTTCATCAAGAGGGTGAGCAGTGAGGGGCGAGGGATGAGAGATAGGGGTCAGGGATCGGGCGTCGGCGAGTGGGGGTGCGTTACGCTATGTAAAAAACCGGCGATGGTATCGCCGGTAGCGTTAAGTGCGAACGATCGGCGGTGTTTTGCGACAGCATAACACAGACGCGACGGAGCCGAAACCAAAGTAATTGAAGCTGTGTTGTAAACCATTAGAAATGTCCTCTGTTTCTGACCGATAGAAATGTCCCCTTGAGTTTACTGGTTCCGCCGGGGAGTTG
>JAYTAU010000524.1:0-8224 GCA_043737375.1 Planctomycetia bacterium | reverse complement strand
CCTCGGGCGCGACCAATGGTCGCGGCTTTACAGGAATTAACCCGGTTCAGCAGGGCGGCGCTGCTCAGTATTTCACTCAAACCGCTTGATGATCACCACCGAGTTGATACCCAACATACCGAACGAATTGTTCAAAATATAGTTCGGCCGCTCGATCTCTTGTGGTTGATTGAGTACCAGGCCCGGCAGTTGGCAATCGGAGTCGAGTTCGTCGACGTTAATGGTCGCATGGCAGACCGAATCGTCAAAAGCCGGCAGATTGCCCGATAGTTCCAGCGCCCCGGCGGCACCCATGGCGTGGCCGATAAAGCTCTTGCCGTTGTTGAACCGCGTCCGCTGCGATCCTTCGAACACGCTGCGCAGCGCGGTCACTTCTTGGGCATCGCCGCTGGCGGTGCCGGTCGCATGGGTACTGACAATATCCACATCGTCCGGGTTGATTCGCGCTCGCTTCAGCGCCAAACGAATACACTCGGCCTGCCGCTGCGGATTGGGCAATACAAAATCGCTGGCGTCGCTATTGATGGCGTGGCCGACCAGTTCGCCGTAAATCTTGGCATCGCGGGCCTTGGCGTCCGAAAGCCGTTCGAGCGTGTAAATACAGCCCCCTTCGGCGACCACGATGCCGTTGCGATCGCGATCGAAAGGTCGCGAAGCCTGCGTGGGGTCGGCGTGCGACGCCAGCGCCCCTTGGCTTTTGAAACTGGCAAAAATGCCAAACGTATGAATACTCTCAGACACCCCGCCGGCCAGGGCCACGTCGCACTCGCCCAGCAGCAGCATTTGAGCCCCTTGGATCAAACCCGCGTTGCCGGCCGCACAGGCCGCGCCGATGGTGTAATGCGGGCCAGTAATGCCCAGGTTCAGCGAAATCTCGCCAGCCGGATTGTTGGCCACGGTTCGCGGGTTGTGGTGATGCGACCAGAATTTGGTGTCGTAATCGAAACTTTGTAGGGCGAAAATTTCGTTCTCGGTCTCGACATTGCCATGCTCGGTCACGCCGATGTAGATGCCGACCATCGAGCGATCGACGTTCGGCCAGTCCAGGCCGGAGTCGGCGATCGCCTCGTTCGCACAGTAAATGCCCACGCTGCCGGCGCGGGTGCCGCGGCGAACTTCTTTCTTTTTTTGATGACGCAGTTCGTCAAAAGTGCAAACGCCGGCATGAGTTGCGCCGACGTAGCGAATCTCGTAATTCGACACGCCGCTCTTGCCGGCCAATAGGTTCCCTCGGAATTCGGCCAGGTTGTTGCCGTTGGGTGCAGCCAGCCCAATGCCGGTGATAACAATGCGAAAAGCGTCGCCAGACCCTGCAATCATCCGTGCCGTCCGTAAGAATGCGTAAACTCTCGAACTTACCCGGTATGACGCGCGTTGGCAAGCGGACTGAAGAAGGATCGAGGGGCGAACAGAGAGGGATGAGCAGCGAGGGGGTGAAAATTATTAGTGGTGTCCGGGGCGAGGGAGAAATTGTAAAGCCGGCGATGTATCGCCGGAACGAGCCGCTGAAGTCGGGTGCCCCTATTTTGCGACTGCCTCTAAGCCAGCGGCGTCTATCGATGCCCTGCCCACGCAATTCGATACCACGTCAGTCCGATGATCAATGGTGTCTGAACCGTCAGCCAGCATACTAACGAATGAATTTTGTTTGTCAGCCCCGGTGGCTCATTCCACTCGTAGCCAAGCAATTCATACAAACTGACCATGCCCCCGACCTCCACGAAAATTAAGACTATGAGCTGATAGGCAATCACGACGATCAACCATTTCCAGCGCAGTCGTCCTTTGGTCTCTGTCTCCGACTGAGGTGACTCATAGGGATTATGGTCCATCTAATAATTGTACCTGTTGGGCGGCGATAAGGCGCGCGTGGTCGACTCGCTCCCCATTCGCGTTCATTCGTATCCATTCGCGGCCAATTCCCGTACACTCGATCTCCGCGTCAAGCTTTGTCGTGTAGCCAATTTGGCTTCTCTGTTCACCTTTCGCAATTTCGTACTTTCGCGCTTTCGTGATCCATTTGAAAATAACGATAATCAATCGACAGATCGCGAAATTTCGAAAGGGCGAAAGCACGAAAGTGTGCTGAAGCCAGGATTGGATTGCTGGATCGAATTGCCGGCCAATATGAGCTTAAAGCTTAATGTAACCCTTCGACCCGCGTTCTCGACCGGGGGTAATCCCGGCCACTCGCTAGTCGTCAAAATCTCATCCCATTCGCGTTCATTCGTATCCATTCGCGGCCAATTCAGTCACTCGCTGGCGCTTCGAGCTTGTATAGTAGCCAGCCACTTTTTCAACCGCCGCATACCTTCGGCTGTTGAAATTTGCGGCGCGTATCCGAAGTCGCGGCGTGCGGCCGTGATATCGAAGTAGTGCGACGTGCCGAGTTGCGCGGCAAGAAACCGGGTCATCCGCGGTTCGCCCGAGAGTCGCAGCAGCCGATGGGCCCATTCCAACGCAAATCCGGCGCGTAAGGCCATGCCTAGGGAAATCGACTGCGTGACTGGCGGCAATCCATCGAGCGCCAGTAGTTCGTCGACCCAATGCCACAGATTCACCGGCTCGCCCTGGCTAAGAAAATAAGCCCGGCCACAGACCGCCGCACACTGCCCCTGCGAATCGACGCGCAGCGCGTCCGCCGCTTGCAAATGTGCGGTGGCCGCGTTCCCGACATAGATCATATCGACCAAATTCGTGCCATCTCCTACTCGACGCAGTTGCCCGGCGCGCTGCCGCTCTAACAATCGCGGAACGAGATGCCGATCGCGCGGGCCCCAAATCAGATGCGGCCGCAACGCACACGTCAACAGCCCATTGCGCCCGTTTGCGGCCAGCACCTCCTGCTCAGCCAATGCCTTACTATGCGGATAGTGGGCCAGCCAGCGCGTGGGATACGGTGCGGATTCATCGACGCCCTGCTGCGGCTTGCCATCGAACGTCACGCTAGGGCTGCTCGTGTAGACCAATCGGCCGACGCCATGTGCGCGACAGCCTTCAAGCACATGCTCGGTCCCGCGCGTGTTCGTTTCGTAAAAATCACTCCAGCGCCCCCAAATGCCGGCAATCGCCGCGACATGAAACACCACATCGACGCCGCGACAGGCTTCGATCACCGCGGCGCGATCGCGAATACTGCCGCCGATTTGCTCGACGCCCATCGCCGCGAGATCGACATATTTATGACGTCCGAAACTACGTACCCAATCACCGCGCGCGATCAGTTGCTCGACGATGTATTGGCCCAAGAACCCGCCGCCGCCTGTAACAAGGCAGCGGCGGGCGGTGAGGGGCGAGGGGCGAGGCATGCAGGAGTGGAGGCGTGCGAAAGAATTTAAATGCGTGAAAGCGGAAAGCGTGAGATGAGACTTAGTTAGTTGTCCGTGGTTAGTTGTCCGTTGTCCGTTGTCCGTGGTCAGTTGTCAGTTGTGAACTCAAGTCCGGGCCCCTAGCCTCCAGCCTCCAGTCTCCAGCCTCCAGTCTCCAGCCCCAAGCCTCACTGCCGCTCGGCCCAGACGGCCAATTGCTCGCGAAAGATCTTCGCATTGTGACGAATATCGACCGGCAGTGCGCCCAGAAACAGAAAGTCGTGGATCGTGCTGGTCAACGGATTCGCCCCAGCCAGCGTCCGCAGTTCTTCGATGAACGCCGCTTGAGCGGCAGTGCCACGCGGCATTTGACCCGCGTGCGGCTCGACGACAATGACCGGGCGTTGTAGAGAGAGTGCGCGCCAGTCCGGGCGGGCCGGTGGCCGCGCCGCTAAGCAGCCGTCTGTTGATCGATCCCCACTCTCCGATCGTCGATCCTCGATCCCCGATCTTCGATCCTCATCCCTCGCTTCCCGTTCGTCACTCCCCGATCCCCGATCTCCGATCCCCGTTCGCGCCGCACTAACGCCCACCAGCGCACAGCGAAACACGCGCGGGTGAAGATTGAAAATCGCTTCGCACGCAATGGTGTACATCGGACCCATTGCGGTGAGCACGCGATGTGCGACTCGCCCGCAGAACCAAAAGCGGCCCTGTTCGTCGAGATAGCCGCAATCGCCCATACGATGGAAGAAGGCAGAGGGGTCAGGGGTCGGGGATCGGGGGTCAGGGAGAGGCTGGAGGCTGGAGGCTGGGGGCTGGAGGCTAGGGGCTGGCGGTTTGAGGCTTGAGACTTGAGGCTTGGGGCTTGAGAGATGAACGTCAAACGCGCCACGCTGCTCGCTGCTCACCCCTCGCTGCTCGTCCCTCTCTTTCTGATCCCCGACCCCCGATCCCTGACCCCTGCCCTCGGCTTCCTGACCCCTGATCTCTGATCCCTGACCCCTAATCTTCGCCAGCGCATTCGCTTCTTGCCGCGTGGCGTATTCGCTGGTGACTACCGCTCCGCGCACAATCAGCTCGCCGATCTCGAAGGGCGACAAAGATTCTGTCTGCTCAATCCGTTCGATCGGTTCGTCGACAATCCGAATCACGCGCCATTCAATCCCCGGAAATCGGCGACCGACGCAGACGCCCCTGCCCTGCTCGGTTTGCCGCCACGTTTCGCTGAGTACTTCGTTCGCTCCGATCGACGCCACCGGCAAGGCTTCGGTCGCACCGTACGGAGTATGCACTTCGCCATCGGGGGCGATCACGCTCTTCATGGCGGCCAGCACGCGCGCCGGTACCGGCGCACCGGCCGACAACACACGTCGCAACGACGGCAGCGCGATCGAATGCTGCTGACAGTACGGCCCAACGCGATTCCAAACCGCTGGCGAGGCGAAGCTCTGTGTGACTTGCCACTGCTGGATCGCCTCGACAATGTTCGCCGGGTCGACGCGTGCGGGCCGCGACGCATTCATGCGAGGAATGATCGTCGTCACACCCATCGCCGCATTGAATAGTCCGAACAACGGAAAGCAGGGCAGATCGATTTCTCCGGGTTGAATGTTATAAAAGTTGCGAATCTCCGTCACTTGCCGGTCGAAGTTGCCGTGTCGATACAGCACTCCCTTCGGCGGGCCAGTGCTGCCGGTGGTGAAGATAATGGCTGCGGGGTCGTGGTGGGCAAGTGTGTGAGCGTAGGGTGTGTGAGTCACACTGTCCCCCGGCGAAGCCGGGGGCTGAAAAGCGTCAGCGCGTTGGCGAACTTCGTCTAACGTCAGCCCGCCCCACCACCAGCGCGAGTTGCCCACCGTGACATTGAGCGTTGCGTTGCGATACCGTTTCCTCAACAGACTACGCACCGCCTGCACCATCGGAATCGCCACGAAGCCCAGCGGTTCGGCTTCGTCCAAACAACGCAGCAAGTTCTTACGCCCCATGCCGGGATCGATCAATATCTGAACCGCGCCGCTTTCCAGTAACGCAAAGACGAGCGTAATGAAATCGATGCTGGGTGGTACTAACAATGCCATTCGCAGGCCAGGCCGTACATTGCATTCGACCAGTCCACGCGCGATGCGAAAAACGTCGGCCGAGAGTTCGGCGAACGTGACCGTGCGATAGACACGCTGGCCGTCTCGCACACGCCGTGTCGGCTCGGCAATCGCAATGGCGTCGGGAATTTGCCGCGCGATTTCTTGCAGGCGGTCAACGACGGTCATGGCGGAAGGATGTGGGATGTAGGAGTGAAGGATGTAGGAGACTGGAGGCTGGAGGCTGGAGGCTGGAGGCTCGTGGACAGAGTTCACCACGGACAACTGACAACTGACATCTAACCGGGTTTCACGCTTTTGTCTTCACGCTTTCCGAATTTGCTGTTCAACATATTCCAACACCATCGCTGCTACGTCAACGCGCAGCGCGGCGGAGAGCGCTCGCCAGCCGGGCACGGCGTTGACTTCGATCGCGTACAAGCGACCATCGCGCGCCGGCAACAAGTCGACTCCCGCCACCGGCGCACCGATCGCATCGGCCGCGCGCAGCGCCAGCTCGACCCACGCATCGCACGGCTCGACCGGCTCGGCCGTCGCGCCGCGACTGACATTCGTCCGCCAGTCGTGCGGGTTGACGCGCCGCATGGCCAGCACCCGGCGGCCAATCACCAGCAATCTTAGATCGTAGCCGGGGTGGTCGATAAATTCTTGCAGATAAATTACCGAGCCCAATTGCACGAGCAGCCGAAACGCCCGCTCGGCCAGAGCCGGGTCGTTGAGCCGTGCGATACCGCGACCTTCGCTGCCGAACAGCGGTTTGAGCACAACATCGCCGCCAAGATCTGCGAACGCGGCCAGCGCATCATCAACCGTTTGACAGGTGATCGTGCGCGGCACTAGCAAACCGGTTGCCGCCAGTTTGGCCGTAGCCAGATACTTATCGACGGCCGCTTCGAGCGCGCGCGGCGGATTGATGATGGGCAGGCCGGTCGCTTCGAGCCGCTGCAATACGTCCATGCGAAACACGACTTGTTCGAGCGACCCCGGCGGCATACTGCGAACCATTACGGCGTCAAATTGAGTTTCTATCCCCGCGCCTCTAGCCTCTAGCCTCCAGTCTCCGGCCTCTCGCCCCAATGGAAGCCCGTCTCGACCGACCAGATCACGAAACGAAACCGGCGTCAATTCGTGTCGGCCCGCCGCCGCGCGTTGCAAATCGTGCCAGTACCAACTCTCGGCGGTGGTAAGGATGGCGAGGTGCAAGTGCGGAATGTGGAGTTGGAAGTGCGGAGTGAGGGCAAATGCGTGAAAGCGTGAAATCGGAAAGCGTGAGATGAGACGCCCGTTCGTTGTCCGTTGTCCGTTGTCCGTTGTCCGTGGCGAACCCCGCGTCCCCAGCCTTTACCTTCAGCCTGAAAACACAGGGCACTGACGTACCCCGCTCGCCCAAGCCCCGAGTCTCCAGCCTCCAGCCTCATACCCCTAGCTTTGAAATGATCGCTCAATCACATCCGGCCGTAGTTTGCCAAATCGAAATGTGCGCCCGCTGGCGCGATTGTTCAGCGTGACTACCGCGGGGCTGAACAACTGCGGATCGATGGCATAAAATTCGCGGTTGTACCGCTCAAACACTGCCGCGAACGGTTCGCCGAAGTCGGTTGACGCCGAGCTAGGAATCTTCGGACCCAGCTCGGAGAGCTGATCATCTTCCAAGTTAACCCATAGCGTCACTTCGCCGCCGTAAAGAATCGCGTCATTGGTCCGCCCGATCGCGGCCAGGTCGTTTTTCGCAATCGGCGGCAGCGGCGCGATGCCATACGCACTTTCGACCTGCAGAATATCGAACCCCAATTCATGCATCTTGTGCAACGCGGTTTCGACGCTGCGGGCGACAATTTGTACTGAACCGGCGTAACTGGCCGTCGGGGCCAGCAACAGCGTTAATTCATCCAGCGTCACGCCGCAATCGTGGGCAATCTGTTCGCAGAGCTCCAGTGGTGGGCGCTGTCGCGTTTCGAGCACGCCCACAGCGCAAACGGGAGACTTTTCGCAATAATTTAGTGTCGCAAAGATCGCTTCCTTGGCCGCCGCGGCGCGCATCGGACCCGAGCCCATGGCAAAAAATTTGCCATGTTCGAGTTTCCAACCGGCGTACTGCGAGGCCATGCAGGCGACGGCCGGATGATCGGTTTCGACTTGAACGGCCGGACCAGGCCAAACGGCGTGGTTTGCCGGCGCGATGCTAACTTTTCCCAACATGCCGAGACAAATCTCTGCTAAACGTCGACCGGTCTCAATACCACCCACCGCGTCGATACCGCAATCGATAATCGTCGGACCATTCACTAATTCATCGGCATGAGTTTCAAAGGGAATACGACACCGCCCGACTCGATCGTCCAATTCGAATGCGGCTAGTCTTGCAGCATCATTTAGTTGGAAGTCGATGTGGTTCAATGGTATGACACCCCATGAATAGCGAACTGATTTTGGTAATGCGGTATAATCGAGCTTCGGACGGGATTCTGCAATAGGTTAGCCCTATCATTCATCGATGTAACCTTTCGCGATTTCGCTCTTTCGCGACTTCGTGATCCTTTCAATCAACTCGCAAGATCCATAAATCGCGAAACATCGAAAGTGCGAAAATACGAAAGAAATAAGAGTAGCCTCAGTTTAAATTGTTTTGCCGCGATTGGCGGCAGTTTCGATGATCGGCAATCGGGCATGGAGTAGAATGAAGGGCTTCGTAGTTCGGTTGAAAATTTCAATGCGTTAAACTTTGCGTCCTTCGCGCCTTTGCGCGACAATTTTTTTGCCTGCGTATCGGCGAGAGGGAATTATCGCGTGCCCAGTCTGACCGTCGAAAACTAC
>JAYTAU010000523.1:0-1207 GCA_043737375.1 Planctomycetia bacterium | reverse complement strand
TGTAAAGCCGCGACCATTGGTCGCGACCGACGCTGTCACACGGTTCAAACGCGACCAATGGTCGCGGCTTTACAGGAGCAAGTTTTTCGGAGTGCCGCGTCCAAATCAAGCCACGACCGGTTTTTTCTCTGCAATCAGTTGATCCAACTCTTGCTTTAGTCGAGGCAGAATCTGGTCGTAGGGAAATGCCCCCAACTCGACGCTACGACGCTTCAGATTGACATGCGTCGGCCCGCACCACAAACCCAGGTCCGCGTCGTCGGTCTCGCCCGGACCGTTCACTCGGCAGCCCATCACGGCGATGGTTAGCGCGTACTGCTGTGCGTAGCGGGTCATTTCTTTGACATCTTGAGCCAGTTCGATGAACGCTTCGTTTTCGACCCGCGAGCAACTGGGGCAACTAATGATGTTCAGCGTGTCGCGACCGAAGTCGACGAAACTTCGCACCCGGCCGGCAGCAATATCGGTCAAAATTTGCCGGCCGGCGGCAATCTCTTCCCCCTTGCGCGAATTGGGCACCGTCAGCGAAACGCGAATCGTATCGCCGATGCCGTGACCGATCAGTTGCTCGAACGCGATTCGCGTTTTGATGATGCCGTCGGGCGGAAGTCCGGCCTCGGTCACGCCCAAGTGCAGCGGCACGTCGGGGCGCTCAGTAGCAAAGCGACGATTCACCTCGATCACCTTGGCCGGGTCCGAATCCTTCAGTGATACGCAATACCGCGTGAAACCCAGTGAATCGAGCAACTGACAATGTTCCAGCGCGCTGGCCAGCATCGGTGTGATCGAATCGTGAGCGTCGTACTGTTCCTTTTTAGCCGGATCGACGCTGCCGCAGTTCACTCCGATGCGAATCGCACAATCATGCTGCCCGGCCATATCGACCAGAAACCGCACTTTATCCTGCCAGGGCTTCTCACGCTCGTGATGATACAAGTGGCCCGGGTTATAGCGAACTTTGTCGACATACGGTGCAACGTGCGTGGCCAGTCGGTAATTTTCTTGCAGATCGACCGACAGATTGGCCGCCGTTTGCTTACGAATTTCGGCCAGCGCGTCGGCATCTTTGCGGCTATCGACCGCGATCCGCACGATATCGGCCCCATGCGCGTGCAAGTCATTGACCTGAGCGACGGTCGCCGCGACATCCTGCGTCGAGGTCGCCGTCATGCTTTGCACGGCAATCGGGTGGCCGAAACCGATCACG
>JAYTAU010000522.1:0-3353 GCA_043737375.1 Planctomycetia bacterium | reverse complement strand
GCAGCGGACGGATCGAACGATCGGTTCGATCCGTCCGCACGTGCCGATCGACGTCCGTGTGTTTGGGTTCCGAATTATGCACGGACTCAGTATAGCGTCTCGCTTTCGTGCCGAGAGCCGTTAAACAAAGTGCTCGTTGCTCATCCCTCGCCCCTCGATTCGTGTGAGCGTCAGTTTTGTAGGCACTCCATCGGGTGAGTGGCGATTCCACGATCGGCCCCCGGCTTTGCCGGAGGGTTGACTAGGCGCGGAAGTCGGTGCTAGTCAACGGGCTATCACAATTCCGACCTGCCCCCCGGCGAAGCCGGGGGCTGGAGGATTTGCGGCATATCCCGGCCAACAAACATCGCGACCTACTTTCGAGACGCTCACACCCTCGATCCTCACTCCTCCTCATTGCGGCGGTTTGGCAAAGTTGAACTGCGCATTGATCCAACCTTGCACATCCTCGGCCGAGATCGAATCGACATGGCCGTCGGCGTACAAATAGTGTGATACATCGCCGTGGCGGTCGAGCCGGATTTCTTTCTCGATCGCGGTTTGCACCGTGTTGGCGGCAATGTTCGCCGCCGAGAACCAACTGGTGGGATGACAATGATCGCTGTTCGTCGTCAGCGCTCGCGTTTCCGTGCCTTCGAACACGATGATGGTTTTCGAGGTCGCCTTCATCTTGTTCAGATTGCGCACCGCGCCAGGCGCCGTGGTGCTGGTCAGGTAATTGCTGAGCAAATAACTAGTGGCTTTGTGCTCGACGCGATCCTTGCCCGACGGGTCGTCCGGACAAATGCGAATCAGATCGACGTCCTCTAGGTACGGCGCGAGCGTGTAGATCCACGATTTGGTCACCCCGCTGTGCGCGTTCTGCGGAAACCGACCGCCATGCGCATTACAGTATTGATGGACCGCCAAGCCGATTTGCCGCATGTGGTTGATGCACTGAGTCCGCCGCGCGGCGGCTCGGGCACTTTGCACCGCAGGCAACAACAACGCCACCATCACGCCGATAATGGCAATCACCACCAACAACTCAATCAGAGTAAAACCGAGATATTTTGGCGCGCTGCGTGTGCGCACGAGTAGACTCCTTAAACATGAAGTGCAAGTGTTTGGCAAGCCGTCGGCACGCGACAACACACGGCGTTCAGCCTTCGGCTTTGCCGAAGGATAAAGCGCAGGTTGCCACTCGCGAGCGATTGCTAACGACGAACGGATGTAGTCCCCCGGCAAAGCCGGGGGCTGAAGGTAGTCCTCTCGCCGTGCGAGAGAGAAGCATCATGTAGTTCTCTCGCTGTGCGAGGGAAGCATCTCGCGGAGCGAAACGCCTACATTTAACGAGACGCCTACACGTATGGCGACGCCTCAACCGCTGGCATGCGCGGCATTTTTGAGCCGGCTATCATGCCGCCGGAGGGCGAAGCAGCGGAGAGGCGTGCGGCGAGTTCGATCGATTCGATTCGACCGACATCCAGGCAATCAGCGGTTGAACCAACGGTCGATCCACGATCAGTGGTACTAACGTCGGACCGAGGCCGATCCAGTTTCCGCCGGCGCCGTGGCAGCGAAAAATATCCATGGCCGGAGCCACTGCCTGTGAATTTACTGCTTTCGAGGCTACTGCTTTCGAAACTGGCCCCGCTTGCTTGCAGCATTGGCCTGGGGCCGATTTAGAAGCAGCACACTTCGCCGCATCCGACTTCGCGGTTCGTGACGGGGGGCATTTCTCGATTACTTTGGAACAACACGATTTTTTTGAATTACGATTGTTAGCATCGCGGTCTTGAGGATCTCCGATTTCAATTTCACAGCATCGTTGGTCGTCGCCCGCTTTCGCCGGTTCGTTCGCGGCGACCGGCTTATCATCCGCTGTTCGCTCGAGTACAAATGCCGGCGGCTCGACGTTGTTCTTGCGTGCCCAGGCCAACCGTTCGCTGAGCGACTGACAACAGCAGCCGCGCCAACACTGCTCGGCGCTCTGACACCCGCAACGACTGAACATGCAGGGAAACGGCCTGCTCAAATTTTTTCCGCCGGTCGGGGCGATCTGCAAGCCGAGCGATTGCGCGACGAACATCAACGCCGCCAATCCCACGCCGCAGCGCGCGGCCCAGCGACCCGCGGTTGCGGCAAATCGGCGAAGTCGCGCTGAACGGGCGGGGGTGATCAAGGGCTGGCGAACCGTTGAAACTAAACTAACAAGCGGCAGGGGTTTACCCAGAGCCGAAACGACGTTTGCGTCGTGTCAAGTTAGGCGATTCTAGCGGCCTTCCACACCCAAAACAAGCAACCCCCGGCGGTGTTCGGCCGTCGGCAGCGGTCTGATTTTCAGTGCGACACGACCGCGTGATTTTTTGGGGTCAGAGATTCCTCAGCCCCGCAGAAGTAGCCTGCTCGGGCCGTCGCGACGCTACAACCGTTATCACCCGACGCAATTCAGCGTTTCCTTGACACTGCAAATCGCCCCATTTATCATCGGAGAGAGGGCGATTTGCCTTTCCACATCGGTCTAAGAGCCGGCGTTCGCCGCAGCTTAAGAATCGAGCAGTCCAGTAAGATCATACGACGACTTCATCGGTCGTCGTTCGTTGGTGCATTTGGCCGAGGCTTGACGCGAATCTATGGAAACTATCCTTCCGGTTGTCTCGGGCGTTCTGATCCTCGTTGCGATCGGCGCCCTGGTGATGAGCCGCTTTACCTGGCGCTGGCACACGATCTTAATGGCGTTTTTGGTGCTCTGCGCCAATGTCACCTTCTTTTACATGGCCGCGCGCACGCTCAAAACTCACAAGGCTTGGCGCGACGAGCTGGCTCAATACCAAAAGCAGTTGCAAACGGCCGAGACTGAAAACTTGCTGCTGCTCGAAGGAGAAAAAGGGTCCGAAGGCGTACGCGAAAACCTCGATCAGCCGCAGACCCTCTTGGATTGGCAAACCGCGGCGGCCGCGGCCCTGTATGGTCGAGGGCGGTCAATCAGCGGAGTGCGCGTCCAGCGCGCCGACCCGGCCAGCGGCGAAATCGAAGGCTTGGTCGGACAGGCCGAAGCCATCAACATTGCCCAGGGCACTACCGTCTTCGTCTTCGAAGAACGCAGTATCAGCGAGCAGCAACAACCCGGCCGATTCTTGGGCGATTATGTCGTCACCAGCGTCGTCGATAAAACGATCAATCTGAAGCCGCTGGTGCCCGATCAAAAAACCGACGCGCGCAACTCGGTGATTATTTACGAAGTCGCGCCGCAAGATAGTCACACGGCGTTCGATTGGATGACGAGCGAAGAATTGAGCAATTTGGTCCGCGCCTTCCCGCCGCAAATCAAGGAAATGTATTTGCTCGATGGCAAGCCGGTCACCGACGAT
>JAYTAU010000521.1:0-3354 GCA_043737375.1 Planctomycetia bacterium | reverse complement strand
CGGGCCGTTGGCCGCGCCGCTAAACAGTTCCACTGAGAAATCGACTCCAACCAAAAACCGCGTCACAATTCATAAATCGGACGCCCCTGCGAGCGACGATTCGCCGGTCCGAACTTCCGCCGAAGTTCGCCCGGAGGATGTATTGCGGGCGCTCGATCGTTCGGTAAGCAACGACATCGGCAGCTTGACGACGTCGTCACCGACGTACTCTTCGACATCGCTATTCGGGCTAGAGGCCGAAGGACGTCGCTTCGTCTACGTGTTCGATCGCTCGGCAAGTATGAGCGAGCCCGACAACAAGCCGCTACGTGCCGCGCAAGCCGAGTTGATTCGCAGCATTCGTAAGCTCGACGGCGTTCATCAGTTCTTCTTGGTCTTCTACAATCACGAGCCGAAGGTGTTCAACCCGTCAGGCGTTAGCGGGCGATTGGTGTTCGCGACCGACGAAAACAAGAAATCGGCCGAGCGGTTCATCGACGAAATTCGGCCCGAGGGGGGAACCAAGCACTACCCGGCGTTGATGATCGCGGCGCGACTGCGGCCCGATGTGATTTATCTATTGACCGACGGCGAGCAGAAAGACGATCTGACCGGCGACGAGCTGTCGCATCTTAAGCGATTGAACGACGGCATTGCACAGATCCATGTCGTGCAATTTGCCGGCACGCCGCACAGTAATAATTCGTTGGCCGAATTGGCCAAGACCAATCGCGGGCAACATCTATATCTTGATGTGCGGAAGTTGGCCGGGCAGGCGAAATGAACCATGAAATGACTTGCCCGAGCGCTGCGAACGGCGAGCCCGTTTTCCATCCGTTCCCGAGCCCCTAGTCTCTAGCCTTCAGCCTCTAATCTCCGACCCCCGATCCCTGCCCCATGACTGTCCGCTCGACCAAACTCCCAATTCGCGTTGCCATTGTCGGGGCCGGCAAAGTCAGCGAGTATCATCATGTGCCGGCCATGCGACTCGATAATCGCTGTACTCTGGTCGCCGCCTGCGACTCCGACGCCGCGCTGCTCGAACAACGCAAGCTCGACTGGCAAATCGACAAAGTCACGACCGATGCCGAGGCCTTGTGCGCCGACCCTGATATCGACGCGATCGTTATCGCCACGCCGAACCACACGCACCGGCCGATCGCCGTCGCCGCTGCAAAGCACGGCAAGCACATCATGTGCGAAAAGCCGCTCGGACTGAATGCCGCGGAAGTAACCGAGATGTACACCGCGGCCCGCGACAACCTCGTCGTACACATGACGGCGTTTACCTATCGCTTTGCCCCGGCAATGCGGTATCTGCGTCACATACTCAAGAGCGGCCTGCTGGGC
Organism: Planctomycetia bacterium; assembly: GCA_043737375.1. GTDB lineage: Bacteria > Planctomycetota > Planctomycetia > Pirellulales > JALHPA01 > JAWXCH01. The sequence continues at coordinate 2,025 of JAYTAU010000521.1, read as the reverse complement.
GAGCCTCGACACTTTCGCTCGCAGCGATTCCTCGATTGGCCCGAAACCAGTTGGGCTTGGCGACAATACAAACACTTGGCGGGCGCCGGCGATCTGTTCGACATGACGATTCATCGCATCGACTTTGCGATCGATTTGCTCGGTCCGATCAAAAGCGTTTGCGGCGCCGTGGCCCGCTTTGCTCCGCGCACGCAAACGGTCGACGGCCAACCGTGTGAACCCAGCGACGTGGATGATTGGTCGAGTCTGATCGGGGAATTCGCCAGCGGCGCGACCGGCGTTTGGGAAGGCACCACGCTGGCCAAGGGGTATCATCGCAACGGCTTTGGGCACGAATGGGCTGAGATCAACGGCAGCGAAGGCTCGGCCGTGTATCAGTTGCACGAGCCGAACTGTATCATGCTGGGTCGAACCGGCGACGATTTACGCAGCGTCGAGGTGCCCAAGGAATTCCTGCGTCCGACGGGCAGCCCGCGCGACCCGGCCGTGGGCGAGCCGGCGACCGTGTTTCGCTATGATCTGATGTGGGAATTTATCTCGGCGATCGCAGAAGGTCGCGACGCGGTGCCTAGCTTTTACGACGGTCTGAACGCTCAACGGGTTGCCGATGCTGTGTTACAATCGCACGCAGAGCGGCGCTGGATCGATCTGAGATCAAATGGGGAAAGCGGAATGGGGAACGGGGAATGAACAGAGCCTCGGCGTCCCCGCCGAGGGATCAAAGCGTGAAAGCGTGAAATCGGAAAGCGTGAGATGAATGGTCAGTTGTCCGTCGTCAGTAGTCCGTTGTTCATGTGTCCACATTGGTCATTCAAGCTTCGTCATTCGACATTTGAATTTCGCCATTTCCTTTTCGTCCTTTGTAATTCGTCCTTCGTAATTCTGGCCGCATGTCCGATCGCGTAATTCAAACTTCGAGTGCTCCGCTGCGGCGACTAACCGGCGTGCAAATCGTCTCGACCGGCAGCTATGTGCCCGACAACGTGGTCCGTAACGAAGACCTAGCAGCGGCGGGCTACGACTCGGACTGGATCATTCAGCGCACGGGCATTCGCGAGCGGCGACATGCTCCACCCGAGATGGCGACCAGCGACATGGCAGTGATCGCCGCCCAACGCGCAATGCAAGCCGCCGGCGCGACGGCTGCGGATATCGATCTGATTGTGCTGGGAACATTTACTCCCGACTGGTCTGTGCCGGCCACGGCATGTCAGGTGCAAACGCGGTTGGGCATCAACGCTCCGGCGATGGATGTGCAAGCCGCTTGTGCCGGATTCTTTTACGCTCTGCTGACCGGCATGCAGTACGTGGCGACTGGCTGCAGCAACATGGCCTTGGTGATCGGCGCCGATTGCAATTCACGGATCGTCAATCCGGCCGATGTCAAAATGTACCCACTGTTTGGCGACGGGGCCGGCGCGGTGCTGTTGTCCCGCGGCTCGCCCGAGCAAGGGCTGCTGGCCTATACGATGGGGGCCGACGGCTCGGGCGCGGATCTGCTGTGCAGCCCGATGGGAGGCTCGCGCTGCCGGCCGTCGGTCGAGGCCATCGAAGCCGGTCAGCACTTTTTGCGGATGGAAGGCAAGCCGGTTTTCAAATGGGCCGTGCGTCTGGTCGCGCAGACCACGCGCGAAGTGTTGGCCGCGGCGAACATGACGATCGACGACCTCGATCTGATCGCATTGCATCAGGCCAACGTGCGGATCATCGACGCGGCGGCCGAAGAACTGTGCCTGCCGCGCGAGAAAGTCTTGATTAATTTGGATCGCTACGGCAACACGTCGGCGGGCAGCATTCCGCTGGTGTTGGACGAAGCGAACCTGGCGGGCCGACTTCACCGTGGCGATAACGTGCTGATCAGCGGCTACGGCGCAGGGCTAGCGTGGGGCACCGGCATCTTCCGCTGGTAACGATTAACGATTAAAGGGTTGAAACAGGAGGGAACGGAGGAAACAGAGAAAGCGAAGTCGAGGATGACGTACGAAAAGAATCGTTTCCTGTAAAGCCGCGACCATTGGTCGCGCC
>JAYTAU010000520.1:0-8257 GCA_043737375.1 Planctomycetia bacterium | reverse complement strand
ATATTGGTGTCGATTTCGAGCGGCGCGTGGCGTCCGTCGGAAACAGATTTTCCACCACCTCGCGAAATTCGCCCGGCGACGTGACCATGCAGACCGCGGCGCGAAACGCCCGCGCGCCGCTACGCCCTTGCGCATAGCAGCAGGCGAACTTGCGCATCAGCAGCGTCCCTTTGTCCGAGCCAAATCGCTCGCAGACCAATTCGTAATGATGCAGCATCAGCGCACGTTCTTCGGCCAACGTCGGGTCCGCAGGCACCGGTTCGCCGCGCAGCGCGGCGGCGGCTTGTTGAAACAGCCAGGGCTTGCCGAGCGCAGCCCTTGCGATCATCACGCCATCGACGTTGTATCGCCGAAATGCATTGACCACTGCTTCGGCACTGTTCAAATCGCCGTTACCAATCAACGGAATCCGTTTGAGATGCGGTTTGATTTCGGATATGCGATCCCAGTCGGCGGTGCCTGAGAAAAAATCCTGCGCCGTGCGACCATGCACCGTCAGCGCCGCCGCGCCGGCCGCTTCAACCACCTTGGCAATCTCGATCGCGTTGATGTTATCGCGCGTGCAGCCCAGGCGAATCTTGGCGGTCACCGGCACCGGGTCGCACGCCCGCACGACGCGTTCGATAATCGCTCCGACTTGTGCCGGGCACTTCAGTAAATACGAACCGCTGTGGGCTTTCTCGGAAACCTGTTTCACCGGGCAGCCGAAGTTGATATCGACGACGCTGACCTTCAGCTCGTGCGCCAGCTTCGCGCCGACGGCCGCCAGCGTTTCGGGGTTGTTGTCCCACATCTGCACGGCCAACGGGCGCGCCTCATCTTGCACGCCCCACAGCCGATCGGGGTACTCGTCCTCGGCTTTTTCGAGCCAGAGAAAACCCTTGGCACAAATCATCTCGGTCGCTTGCAGGCCCGCGCCGCCGAACTCGCGTACGACCTGCCGATAGGCGTAATTGGTAAAGCCTGCCATCGGCGCTTGCAGAATGGGCGGATCGACGACCAACGGGCCGATCATTAGCGGCGGCGGCTGTGTAAACGCGATGTCATCAGTAACAATCATGCGAATAGATTATACAACAGCGCAGGCTGCCGTGCCCACGGCTATGCTGTTTAGACCGGAGACATGGGTAACAGTTGCGAACACATGGGTAACAGTTTGGTCATTGTGGAAAGTAGTGTTGAGCTAGTGAATACCCAAAAACCAGCGTGAGAGCCGCGCCACGGGCAGGTCGGGCACCACGATACTCTCGCCAGGCGCGGAGAGACCAAAGTGATCGAGTAACGCTTCCGCTGCCAAATACCCGCTACGCACGGCCCCTTCCATCGTTGCGGGCCAGCCGGTCGCGGTCCAATCGCCCGCTAAAAATAATCCCGGAACCGCAGTTTTTTGCGATGGGCGTAATGCGTCGCTACCAGGTCGCGGCGAGAACACGGCGTGCTGCTCGGTCACCACACGCCAACGCAACAACTTTGCTTCATACGCCGCGGGCCAAGTCTCCAACAAGTCGCGATGCACCTGGGCAACGACGTCGCCGTGTGATTGTTGGGAAAGCAACTGCGAGGCACTGATCACGATTTGATAGTAATGTTCAATCACACGGCCGCCAGTCGCATTCCCGTCGCCGGCCACCGCGCCGCGATTGAACAGCCATTGGCTCAAGCGGCCGGGTAGCACCGCATGCGGCAAATCGGTAAACGGTCGATCAAACCAGAGATGAACCCCGGTGATGGGCGCGGATTCGAATTGAACCACACGTTTCACTTTCGGCAACCTGGCCAACAAACTGTCGTCGAAAGTTTTCGCGACCGCGCGCCACGGGAGTGCGACGATGACCGCGTCGAAAGCAGCCGAGAATTCAGAGTCGGCGTCGACATGGAATGCACCGTCCGGCAAAGCGGCAACCCTTCGCACCGCTTTCCACAAGCGAATGCCCACGCCCCGCGTCTGCAAATATTCGATCAAACGTGGACCATATAATTCCGACAGCGGCACCCGCGGTACCAACATTTCATACGCCTGTCGCGATCGCATCAGTCCATCGACGAATACCTTGCGCGCCGCTGCCACGCTGGTCTGCCCCGGCTCTTCGCTCAGCGCACTGACAATTACCGGTTGCCAAAACAACTCGATCGCCCGCGAAGATTGTCCGTGTGCGCGGAGCCAAGCTTCGATCGAATCGAGTTTGCCGACACGATTTGCAAGCTCATCGCTTTGCGGCTCGGCGGCCAACTGTCGTAGTGCGGTGACGATCCGCACACGTTCGAACCAACTTAAATATCCCAGCCGTAATAGCGACGGCAAAAGATGCAACGGCGCAGGCAACCAGCGACTGCCGGCCAACGAGAACTGCCTACCTTCCGGCGACATGAAAGTCAGCGTGCGATCGCGGCGAAACAGGTCGGTCAGACCAACGCGATGGCAAAAGTCCGCCAAGTTCGTACAACAACCCAGACTCACGTGCTGACAGTGATCGACCAGTTCGCCGCTGCCCGGGTCGCGAAAGCTGGCAGCGCGACCGCCGAGTTGGCGTCGCGATTCGAACAGCTCGATCGAGAGCGAAAATTTCTGCGCGACGTTCGAATCAGCCAGCGCCACGGCTGCCGCCAATCCGGCCAGCCCGCCGCCGACGATCGCGATGCGACGCGGCGTGTCGACTGTTCCAGCCCGGTCCTCCGGCGAAGCCGGGGACTGAGAAACATCAGCAGGCCCTGTCATGCTACAAATACCTTGCTACGCGACGGTTGCTGCCGATTGCTCATGTCTTTATCCTGGGCAACAAGGCTGCGATTGCAATCCGCGCTTTGCGCCAGCGACTGATGCGGACACGTTTGGCAAACACTTGTTCCGGTGCTGTGCGGATCTGTTCGAGCAGCCCGTGATAGGTATCGAACATGGCCCAAAACACGCGCCGTCCGTCGGCGAAAAGATAGTTCGATAAAGGGCGCGCGGCGGTGTAATACGATTCCGCTCGGGCAATTTGAAACTGCATCAAACTCTGGAACGAATCGTTGACCACGATGTTCTGCAGGTCGTGCGTCGAGTAACCGAAACGTTGCAGGTCCTCGGCCGGTAAGTAGATTCTGCCGCGCGCGGCATCTTCTTTCAGGTCGCGGAGAATGTTCGTCAACTGAAACGCCAGGCCGCATTGTCTGGCCAGCTCGATTGCCGCCGGATCCTTAAAGCCCCAGATATGAATGCAAGCCTGACCGACGACCGACGCCACGCGCTCGCAGTACAGTTTCAAGTCGTCAAACGTTTGGTAGGTTGCCGCGCGCAAATCCATCTCGACGCCGTCGATCGTGGCGACTAGATATTCGAGCGGAATGTGATACTGCTCGATCACATCGCGCAACGCCGGAAATATCCGCGCGGCGGGCGATTCGACATCGAAAGTACCGGGGCAGGTCAGCGATCCGCTCAAGTCGCCTTCGGAAAAAACGAGCAAAGCCTGCCGAAGATTTGCTAGTTGTTGCGCTCGATCGGTTTGCCGGTCATGGCCTGAGACAACCGGCTCATCGCCAATATCATCGACATGCCGCAGAAACGCATACAGCACGAACATGGCATCGCGCTTCGCACGGGGTAACAAATACAAACAGTAGTAGAAATTCGAAGCGCTCCGGCGAGCGCAGTCGCGACAGTACGCGTAGCTTTGATCGAGAGTTTGTCGGATTTTATCAAGCTCGTTCCGGCACAATCCCTCTCCCCGCGGGAGAGAGCAGCGAGGAACGAGCGGGTGAGAGGCAGAGTTTACAGTTGGCGGGGCTGTCATCTTTGTTCCTCGTCGCGACATGACGCATACTGCTGCGACTCAACCTGATGGGCCGCGCTAAGCTGCGAAGCCGCAGATGTCTGCTGATCGACTCTCGCTGAACCGCGCGATTGCCACCACGCTCCCGCCAACAATCGCACCTTGGCAAGCTTGCCCACGGTCGGTCGCTTGCTCCAAACATCGTAATTCTGTCGCCGAATTGCCTCGCAAATCGCCAAGCCGCCGCGAATAAACAGTGCGATATCAATGCTTAGTTCCGCCGGCACCAGTCGAACCAGCGGTTCGCCCGATCGCAGCATGGCTTCGGTGCGGGCGACCTCGGCCGAAAGCAGCTCACGAAAATTGGCGTTGTATTCGCGCCGCTCGAACATCGCGCTGGAGTAGCCGGCGGTCTGGCAGTCATCTAGGGGCAGGTAAACACGCCCGCGATCCCAGTCGCGGGCCACGTCTTGCCAGAAATTGGCTAGCTGTAGCCCGGTGCAAATCGAGTCCGACAGCCGCAAGGTTTCTTCATTCACACAACGTCCCAGATACAACACCAACCGGCCGACCGGATTCGCCGAATTGCGACAATATTCCAGTAGCTCGTTAAAAGTTTGGTAGCGATTACGGTACTGATCTTGCCGAAAGGCAGTCAACAAGTCGCGAAAAGGCTCGATCGGAATTCGATACTCGCTGATCGTTGACCATAGCGCGACAAACACCGGATGCGAGACCCGGCCGGCATAACAATCGGTCAGCTCGCTTTCCCACCAATCGAGTAATTGCAGGCTTAGTTCTGGATCGCCGGTCTCGTCGGCCAGATCATCGGCCCAGCGGCAATAAGCGTAGATCGCGTGAAAATGAGGACGCAATGCGACGGGCAACAACCAGCTAGCGACCGTAAAATTTTCGTAGTGCGTTTCGGCTAGACGACGACAGTACTTACGCGCTTCGACGAGCGAAGGCGTTGAGCCCGCGCGATCGACCGCGGGACCGTACGTCGACAACTGCTCGATGACCGTGGCACTGCTCATGCGAAATTGCAACTGACCGTTTGACTATCGAGTAGAATTTAAAGTCACTATCATGCGGTAGAACGGAATTTATTCCGTTTTTTAGCATCGACGAACCAATCGATCGGAACGAATTCCGTCGTACTTTTCTGCCGAAAGCCGGAATGAATTCCGGTCTATATAATCATGCATATCATTTTAGCTAGCCCGCGCGGGTTTTGTGCGGGCGTGAACATGGCGATCGAAACGCTCGATCTGGCGATCAAGCTGTTCGGCACGCCCGTGTATGTTTACCATGAAATCGTCCACAACCGCTATGTCGTCGAGCGATTTCGCAGCCAAGGGGCCGTGTTCGTCGATTCGTTGGAAGAAGTCCCATTCGGGGCGCATCTGTTATTCTCGGCCCACGGCGTCTCGCCCGAGATTCGCCGCATTTCGGACGAGCGGCAGCTAAAGACCATCGACGCGACTTGCCCGCTGGTGACCAAGGTTCATCTCGAAGCGATCAAGTTTGCTCGATTGGGATACACGATCGTGCTGATCGGCCACGAGGGGCACGACGAAGTCATCGGCACGATGGGCGAAGCACCGGGCGCGTTTGTGTTGGTCGAAGATACCGACGATGTCGACTCGCTGGAGTTTTCGAGCGCACATCGGCTGGCTTATCTGACGCAGACCACGCTCTCGGTCGACGATGCCAATCGAATTATCAAGCGGCTGAAAGAACGGTTCCCCCAAATCATCGGTCCGCCGAAAGAAGATATTTGCTATGCGACGCAAAATCGGCAAGAGGCGGTTCGCTTGTTGGCGACTGATGCCAACTTCGTGTTGGTCTTGGGCAGCCAAAACAGTAGCAATAGTCAGCGGCTTGCCGAACTGGCGCGAGAAACCGGCGTTCAATCGCGACTGATCGACGGCGCGGCCGATATCGACCTCGCGTGGTTCAACGGCGACGAACGCGTGCTGGTCACTGCCGGTGCCAGCGCGCCCGAGAGCGTCGTCGAGGAGTGCGTGAATTTTCTCAAGCACCAATTCAATGCGACGGTCGAATCGCGCAGCATCCGCGACGAAGAAGTGTATTTTCCGTTGCCGAAGGAACTGCGGGTGCTGGCGAAGTAACGTGGATTGAGAATGCCCTCGTTCCCACGCTCCGCGTGGGAACGGCTCATTCGCCGCTCCGACGCTGATCGTGTGCTTATGCGAAATCGCTGAGATACACTTTCGTCTCATACAGCAACTCGATCCGGTTATCCACAGCGAACCGATCAAAGAGCTTCTGTAGCTCGGATTGCATTTCAGGAGTTGATGGATCGTCTGCCGCTGGCACATACGAAGAAGACATCAAGCGGCCGTTCAATCCAGCTAAATTGAGCACCTGCTTATTCGCAAATATCTCAATAGTTGGCTGCTTACCGAAGAAAGCGTTGATGACTTTGTTATCCATTCGCCGATGATCGACCTTCGTGTAGTCGGTTGCGTAACTCGTGATGAGCGCTTCATACTCTCGAAGAAATTCGGTCGCATAGGTCTGGCGTTCATTCCAGAATAACGCGACCTTGCAGTTCGGCTTGAGTATTCTTTTGCACTCCTCACAAAATGCATCGCGATCAAACCAGTGAAACGCCTGCGCTGCGATCACAAGATCGACAGATGCAGTGTCCAATGTTGTCGCTTCAGCCGATGCACTGATGCTTGCAAATCGAACATCGCCTGAGAGCAAGGATTCAGCAGCCTCTCGCATCTCGAGATTCGGTTCGATAGCGATCACTCTAAATCCTCGATCGAGAAATAGCTTTGACGAGATGCCCGTACCCGAGCCGATGTCCGCGATCAATCCAGTCTCAGGAATCCCCGATTCGGCGGCCACCCATTCAATGAACTCTGTTGGATAGCTAGGCCGATACTTCACATAATCGGCAACACGGCTCGAGAAGCGAGAGATGGAGTCGAGGTTATGCATCCTTAGCAGCCAATGGCGAATGACAGCCGAATAAATATTGTGACCGTATTGCCAGTCGTAGAGTGGGTCGCGACGACGAGGTGTAGTTTCCACTGCCAAAAGAATTGCGCGTGTTGGCGAAATAAAACGTAGACGTTTTTCCTCGTTTCCACGGGGCCGTGGGAACGAGTCCAATCCACCGTGGAATGACCCTTTTACCCATGCAAATAAGACTTCAGGTAGTGGTTCTCCATCGACAACAGGTCGTGCTGCGACTTGACGATGTCGCCGATTGAAATCATGCCGACCAACTCACCTCCGTCGAGAACCGGCAAATGCCGAATTCTGTGATGTGTCATCAGGCCCATCGTGTCTTCGACCGAATCGTTCGGTGTGCCGGTGACCATGTCCATGGTCATGCAATCGGCGACTTCGGTTAAATGTAACGCTTGACCGCCGGCACAGGCGCGTAGAATATCGCGCTCGGTGATGATGCCCAACATTCGCGTGCAACTGGCATCTTCGCAAACCATCAATGAGCCGCAGTTGTGGTGCACCAGCATTTGCACCACATCGGCCAGACTCGCCATCGGGCGAATCGAATGGACCTGGTTTCCCTTGCCGGCCAAAATATCGCTTAATCGCATGTTCGGTCCTCCGTGAGATGTTCGGAGTGAAGCGCAGAGAACGCCTGTCGAGGCAACAGACGCCAACACGATTCAGCTTAGCGATTGAGGGCCGAGCGCGTCAAAATAATTCCGCGCAGAAAATCAGAATGCACGAAATTAGTGCGTGAAACCTTTCACGTACTTTCATGCTTATCGACTGCGGATTCACGACGCCGGATGTAATCCGTTCGACTCTATCGACGCGGGTTGGTCGGAGTACTGACCCAGCGCGTGCCGGTTCCCGGCGGTGTGTAGGCCGGGTTGCCAAGGCCGCTGGATTGCAGCGCGGCGACGCGTTGTGCGACCTGCGGTTGATCCTGATTGTGGGAGAGCGAGCGTTGATAGTTGGCCAGCGCCTGCACCCTGTCCCCCGATTCTTCGCGTAATTTCCCCAGTGCGGCCAGCGCGCGTGCGTTATCGGGAGCCAGTGCCAACGCGTCGATCAGCTTGGTCTTGGCGACTTCTTTATCGCCGAATTCTTCGTACAGCCGCGCCAGTTCGACGTGCGGTTGCGAATTTGCGGGGTTCGCTTCGATCCAACGTTCCATCAGCCCGAACGCCTCTTGAGCGCGACCTTGCTCGACCATCAACACCGCCAGGCCTCGATAACCGTCCGCATGTTGCGGATTGCGGCTCAGAGCTTGTTGATAAAAAGCTTCAGCCTGTTGCACATCGACGGGGCGCCCCTGTAGTTTCCATTGGCGATGAAAATTCGCGGCCAAATTGTAATACCCGTCGGCATTGGCCGGATCGGTTTGAATCGCTTTGCGGAACTCGGCGTCGGCGGCCGCGTATTGTCCCTGCTGAAACATTTGCACGCCGGTCAAGTTGGCGTTTTGTGCAGACCAGGAACAGCCCGCGATTCCGCTGCCTGCAATGCAG
>JAYTAU010000519.1:0-8284 GCA_043737375.1 Planctomycetia bacterium | reverse complement strand
GTTTCTCTTCACCGGCTTTAGCGTCGGCCTTGGTCTGTTGTCGGTCGGTATCCAGTGAGTGATACTTGGCGGTGACCGCCGTGTAGCCCTCGTCGAATGCCTGTCGCCGTCCGACCGAAAAGGTAGCCGTCAGCCGCTTTCGGGCGTCGGCCCGCACATGGTCGGCCACCGACCCGGCGGCAGGCCCATCGAGAAACGCAAACACTCGGCCCAGATATTCAGTCTGCCGCTTGTGATCGGCGTCGGGTTCACCGGCCGTTTCAGGCGGCAACGATTTGGCGAACAATTCCATTTCGACTAGCGCTGCCGCATAGTTTTTGACGACGACCAGCAGCCAAATTTTTGCGCGGCGAGCCGCGACATCGTTTTTGTCCGTCTCCAACACCTCATCCAACAACCGTCGCGCGTCGTCGTAGCGACGATTGCGCAACTGCACCAATGCAAAAGCATAGGTTAGCCGTGCGTCGCCTGTTTCGGAGGCTTGCAGTTCGGCATAGCGCGATTTTGCCGCTTCGAGCCCTTTGGCCGACGGCTTCCAGCCGGACTCCAGCAAGCCCGACGCTTGCGTGAACAGGTCATTGTCGGCTCGCACCGGCCCGGCCGCGGCGACACCAACGAACATCGCGATGCAGATCGTCCGTGCAAGCGACATAACGGCCTCGAAAGTAAGAAGTGGAGTAGAGGCCCGCGATCGCGGCTCTAGCGCCTTATTCTAGGGCGAGGCGTGAATGCCAGCAACAGAAGTCGTGATCGCCATTCCAGCCCCCGGCTTTGCCGGGGGATTGATAGGACTTGGTTCTTGCACGCCATTTGAAGTGCGACCTCAAACCATCGTATGGCCCCCCGGCAAAGCCGGGGGCTGAATGGAATAATCGCAACGAATCACTTCTTAGAAACGGACGCGGCACCCGCCGCGGGCAGTTCCAAATCGACCACCACGGGCCAATGATCGGTCGTATCGGCGGGCAGCGAATGATAGATGAACGCCCGCCGAATGCCTGGCATCAATTGACGGGGCAACAACACATGGTCGATCATCGAATAGACATCGCCCGGGTCGCTCGCACGATTTTCGTTGCGATCCCAGTGATTGGTGTAGCGGTCGGCTTGCCGGGGCATCCGTTCGGCGGCGTTCGCCATTTCCAACCCCGGACGGCTGTCGTCGAAGTCTTTGAGCATCGTCAACACTTTGGTCATGGTGTTGCGCGATTCGTCACGATCGGGCACGTCGGGGTCGTAGTCGTTCAGGTCACCGATCACAATCGGCAAGTAGCCGCGATCGATGATCTCTTTGCGAATGATCCGCTGGGCAACCGTCGCTTCGGCCGTCCGCTGGCCGTTCGAGGCCGGGTCGTCGGGCTGGGCTTTCAAATGCAAACCGAAAAAGCCCAGCTTGTGCCCGCCGATGGTGAAGTAATATAGCGCATTGCGCGAGATTGACGAATCCTTTTGTCGCACGGTGCCGGTTTCGTCTTTATACACATACTTTTCGCGATAGGTGCCGTCGCCCGCAGCCGAGGTGATGTGTCGGATCGGCCGCTCGTCGATCAAGTCGGGCTTGAGCTTGGTGAGCAGTGCAACATCGAAGCCGGTAAACGTATCGCTGTTATCAATGTGATAGCCGGCGTACTCGGTCATGCCTTTCTCGTGCAGAATTTTTACAAGCAAGTCGACGCTTTCTTTCGAAGTCGCTTCGCACAGATTGAGAATGTCGGGATCGATGGCTTCGATCACCGCGGCGATGCGTTCGAAATGCGCCGTTCGCGCCTCGTCCCAGCGATAGCGTTCGAGCCGGGCACGCTGACCGGGCGGGGTGAGATTCTCGGCATTCATCTGCACAATGCGAATGCGTTCGCCGGCCGAGGCGGAATATTGCGCCATCGCAACCGTCACAAAAAGCGCGGCCGTGGTCAGAGCTAATCGAAAGGTAAGGTTTCGAAGCGTCGTCATCGATGGCTCAGGTTGAGGGTTCAAGATCGGCTATTGCACTGCGAGCGGCCGGGTTTTCCCCGGTCGGAATTCAGTGTCGCGACGTTGTTTGCCAATAAAAGAACCGCTGCGCGAGTTGGCATCTTACTAGGCGACACGCGCGCAGTCGAGTAAATTCAAGCGAGCAGACCGTAACCCCGATCCCTGACACCTGCCCCCCGATCCCTTTTTACTTTATGACCAGCGTCGTGCAACTGATCGATCACGCCGTGCTGCACCCCACGCAGACCGACCTCGATTTGCGAGCAGCCTGCGCGTTGTGCGATCGAGTGAGCGTGGCGAGCATTTGCGTCAAGCCCTACATGGTGCCTTTGGCAGCCGAGCTGCTGCGCGACTCGAAGGTCGCGGTCAGCACCGTGATCGGCTTTCCGCACGGGTCGGCGACGACTCCCGTCAAAATGTTCGAAGCCCGACTGGCGTGCCAGCAGGGGGCCGTCGAGTTGGACATGGTCCTCAACATCGGTCGGGCGTTGGAATGCGATTGGGATTATCTGGAGCGCGACATCGGCGCGGTGGTTGAACTGGGGCGCGATCATAACGCGCTGGTCAAAGTGATCTTCGAAACCGATTTTGTCGCGCGTGACGACCTGAAGATTCGGCTGTGCCAGATTAGCGAGCAAGCCGGCGCGGCATTCGTCAAAACATCGACCGGCTTCGGCTTCGTCAAACAGAGCGATGGGCAAATGCGAACGGTTGGCGCAACCGATCACGACATCGTGCTGATGCGCGCCGCTTCCGGCCCGCAAATCGGTGTGAAAGCTTCGGGCGGGATTCGCAGCTATGCCGATGCGGTGCGGTTGGTCAACCTGGGTGTATCGCGATTGGGCACCAGCGCGACGGAAGTGATATTTGCCGAACAACAGCAACAATCAATCACACTCGTTCCCACGCTCCGCGTGGGAACGAAAGCCGCCGACGCTCCGCGTCCTTACTAACGCGGGCCGTCACTGTTACGCTGCGCCGCGGAGCGGCAAAGCACAGCGTTCCCACGGGGACCGTGGGAACGAGAATATATAATCTACTTCAAACTCCGAACTCCTTACTTCCAAGACATGTTGCAACTTCACGGTCAGATCGAACAAGCAGTCGCCGCCATTCGTACGAAATATCCAACGCGGCCGCGCGCCGGCATCATCCTGGGCACCGGCCTGGGGGGCTTGGTCGAAAACATCGAGATCGAAGCCTCGCTCGATTACGAACAGATACCGCACTTTCCGCGATCGACCGCGACCAGTCATCGCGGTCGGTTGGTTTGCGGCAACTTGTCCGGTTTGCCGGTCGTGGCGATGGAAGGGCGGTTTCATGGCTACGAAGGCTATCCGCTGCAGCAGATCACGCTGCCGGTGCGCGTGATGAAAGCCTTGGGTGCCGAACTGCTGGTCGTCAGCAATGCCGTCGGCTCGATGAATCCGTATTTCGATCTGGGCGACATCATGGTCATCGAAGACCATATCAATCTGATGGGCGCCAATCCACTGATCGGAATCAACGACGATCGGCTCGGACCGAGATTTCCCGATATGTGCGAGCCCTACGACCGGGAACTGATCGAAGTAGCGCTGGATATTGCCCGGCGGGAGAACTTTGTCGCCAACCGGGGCGTGCTGGTCGCCGTAATGGGGCCGAATTTGGAAACGCGCGCCGAGTATCGAATGTTGCGAACGATCGGTGCCGATGTCGTGGGCATGTCGACGGTGCCCGAAGTGCTGGTCGCGAATCATTGCGGAATGAAAGCGATTGGATTTTCAATCGTGACCGACATGTGTTTGCCCGACTCGCTGGAACCGGCGAATATCGACCGGATCATCGCGACGGCCAACTCGGCCGAACCGAAACTACGCAAATTGGTGATGGGCGTGTTGCGGCATATCGCGAACGAGGGGTGAGAGTTGAGGATTGAGCAGCGAGGGGTGAGGGGCGAGCGGTGTCGAACCAAAAGTGGGCGGGCCCGTGGCCGCGCCGCTAAGCAGCACGCTCGACTCAGCGCGCATTCCCTCCATGGACTCGTCTTACTATTGCCGTTTCAACTTGATGCACTGACGTAACCCCGCGCGCCAAGTCTCAAGCCTCTAGCCCCGCTTCATGCTGCCCGCACAAATCATCGCTCGCAAACGTGACGGCGCGGCGCTCTCGAATGACGAGATTGCCGCGTTCGTGAATGGGTACGTTGCGGGCGAGATTCCCGACTATCAGATGGCCGCTCTGGCGATGGCTATTTATCTGCGCGGGATGAATGTCGACGAGACCGCGGCGCTGACCGAGCAAATGCTTCGTTCGGGTTCGACGTTGCCGTGGAGCAGCCGGCTGCCCCCCAAGGTCGACAAGCATTCGACCGGCGGCATCGGCGACAAATCGTCGATCGTGCTCGCGCCGTTGTTGGCTTGTTGCGGGCTGCAGGTGCCGATGATTTCGGGCCGGGGGCTCGGTGCGACCGGCGGAACGTTGGATAAATTGGAATCGATTCCAGGGTTTCGCACCAATCTCGACACGCGAGAACTGTGCGCGGTCGTCGAGCGAGTCGGCTGTGTGATTACGGGTGCGACATCAGATTTGGTGCCGGCCGATCGGCTGCTATACGCCCTGCGCGATGTGACGGCGACGGTCGCTTCGATCCCGCTGATCACCGCCAGTATCATGAGCAAAAAGTTGGCCGAGAATCTCGACGCGCTGGTACTCGACGTTAAGTACGGCAGCGGCGCGTTCATGAAATCGCTCGACGATGCGCGTGCCTTGGCGCGCTCGCTCGTCGACACCGGCAAACGGATGGGCGTGAAGACCACGGCGCTGATCACCTGCATGAATCAGCCGAATGGTCGACTGGCCGGTAACGCCGTCGAGATCGACGAGTGCGTGCAACTACTCGCCGGAGACGGCCCGGCCGACTTGCGCGAGAAAATTATGGCACTCGCCTTGGAACTTTTACTGATGACGGGCGTTGCTGATTCGAATGCTGCGGCGCGGGTGCTGTTGGAGAGGCATTGGGATTCGGGGCGCGCGATGGAGAAGCTGCGCGAGATGGTGGCTGCGCAAGACGGCGATCTCGATGCGCCGCGCGCGGTCGCTCCGGCAACGACCATCGAAAGCGATCGCGAGGGAGTCGTGGCGGCGATCGATACCGAACTGCTTGGCCTGGCGATTATTGGCGTCGGCGGCGGACGGCGCATGATGGGAGATGCGATCGATCACTCGGTCGGCATCGAAATGCTGCTGCGCGTGGGCGACGCGGTGTCGCGCGGTCAGCCGCTGCTGCGCGTATTCGCCAAGCCCGACGCAGCGCGGCAAGTGCGGCCGTCGCTGCTAGGATCGTTTACGATTGTCGATCGCGCGGTGGAACCGCTGACGTTGATAATGGATAGAATCGCGTAGTGTGGGTTCGCGCAGAAAAGGCGGGCCGTTGGCCGCGCCGCTAAGCAGCCAAGTGTTTCGGACTGCAATGTCTGCCGCACGCCATTCGCTACTCACCGCTGAAAACTGAACACTCTTCGCCCATGACCGACGAACAACGCACTGCCCTCATCGCCGCCGCGATATCAATTCGCAATCACGCTTATGCCCGCTATTCGAACTTCTTGGTCGGCGCAGCAATATTGTGCGACGACGGCACCATCGTCACGGGTGTGAACGTCGAGAACGCGTCGTACGGTTTGACCAGCTGCGCCGAGCGCAGTGCCGTGTTCACGGCGGTAGGGCAGGGGCGACGCACGTTTGCTGCCATTGCCATCGCCACGGCGGGCGGGTTTCCGCCCTGTGGCGCATGTCGTCAAGTGCTGGCCGAATTCTGCGATGCGCTGCCCGTGCTACTGGTCGATGCCGACAATCAACAGCCTGTGTACGAGACCAACCTGCGCGAGCTGCTGCCAGGGCGATTCATATTTCCCGAACTTAATTGAACAGGAGGGAACAGAGGAAACGGAGGTAAGGGTACGATTCATCGGGGTCGCGAGTTGTTCCGCTTCTCTCTGTTAACGGACCAACGTCTAAAGGCCGGCACCGCGCCGACCGACTCAGACCCTTCGAGATCGCGCGACTCGTGGCCGGTCCATTGCAGCGTTTGGTTAGTCCTCGCCCGCCACGACGACCGCTTGGGCTTCCGCCAAGATTTCGTTCCACTTCGCGCTAGTCAGTTCCGGTGCAATCTCGTTCTGCACAAGCCCGCAAAGGTCATACAGGACCTGCCGATCCGCCTCAGACTTCAGTGACAGCTCGTCTTGGTCGCGGAAGCGCATGAGGAAGCTCATTAGCGCGAGCGCTTCGTGCTTCGTGCTTCGACAGGCTTAAGGTAATCGAGTCTGCCATGGCAAGGAATAAGTCCTGTTCAATCGAATGAAGCACTACTTAAATCAACAACCCTGCCATGCACGCCGTCATGAAACACGCCAGCGTGCCGCCCAACATCGCGCGCAGCCCCAGCTTGGCCAATTCGGATTGACGATCAGGAGCCAGCGCGCCGATGCCGCCGATCTGAATTCCGATCGAGGCAAAATTCGCAAAACCGCTCAACGCATAGGTAAGAATGATCTGCGTGCGTGAATTCAGTACGACGCCGGAATCGGGCTTGATCCATTGGGCCAACACATCGTAAGCAATGAACTCGTTGGCAGCCATGCGCAGTCCCAGCAACTCTCCCGCCGGCAAACAATCTTCCCAAGGGATGCCCATCATCCAAGCCAACGGAGCGAACAGATAACTCAGCCCGGCTTGCAGCGACCATTTCTGGTTGAAAGCAGTCTCGCCGATCCAGCCCACGCCGGCGTTGAGCATGGCGATTAGCGCGAGAAACGCAATCAGCATCGCACCCACGTTCAAGGCCAGCTTCAGCCCATCGGTCACG
Organism: Planctomycetia bacterium; assembly: GCA_043737375.1. Lineage (GTDB taxonomy): Bacteria > Planctomycetota > Planctomycetia > Pirellulales > JALHPA01 > JAWXCH01. The sequence goes on along the minus strand of JAYTAU010000519.1, from coordinate 1,464 downwards.
CCGATCGATGCGGCTTCAACCAGGTTGCAGCCGCTGATCCTCGGGTCGTACTCCAGCTCGACACGTTCGACATCATGGACCGGTTCTTCCTCGGGCTGCAACACCTTGGCGATCAACAGCCCGGCCGGCGCGGACAATACCGACGCGGTGATCAAATGCCCGGCGTCGATTCCCATGCCGACATAGGCCGCCATGACCCCGCCGGCGGTCGAACCGAAACCGGGCACCATCACCGCCATCAACTCCGACCGCGTCATCGTGTTTAGATACGGCCGCACGATTAGCGGCGCTTCGGTCTGTCCGAGAAAGATATTTCCGGCCGCGGCTAAACTCTCGGGCCCCGTCGTGCCCAATGTGCGGCGCATGATCCAACCGAAGAATCGCACGACCCATTGCATGATGCCGATGTAATATAGAATCGCCATCAAGGCCGAGAAGAAAATAATCGTCGGCAACACGCCAAATGCAAACGTCTTCAACAAGGTCTTATCGTTGCCCGGATTGATGCCGAACATAAACTCCGCGCCGGCACTGACGAAGCCTAGCAGTTTTTTGAAACCTAGTCCGGCAACCGCAAAGAACTCTTGACCTGCCGCGGTCTTCAGTACCAACCAAGCGAAGATAAACTGCAGCAACATGCCGCCGATGACGACTCGCAGACTGATCTTCCGCCGATTGCTGCTCATCAGCCATGCCAAACCGATCATCACAAACAGTCCGCCAAAACTGATCAGTCGGTCCACGCGAAGACTCCCGGAGTCGAATCTGTAGGAGCGGATTCCCATTCGCGACCGACAAGCATTTGTCGCCGATAGGAATCGGCTCCTACATTCATGGTTCGGTCGGCTTGTTATGCTACCAGACGCAGCCGAATGTTAAACCGTCGGTTTGAGAAACCCGGTACGATTTTCACCTACGACTCGCTTTCATGAACACAGCAATTCCGCCAACGCACTTCGACGACCTGCCACAGTTCGAGCACGCACTAAACGCTGCCGCAACAGCCCAGCAGCTTTCACCCTCGAGCGTCGACAACATTCGGACCTGGCTCACCGACCCGCGATACCGCGATGAGCGTCCGCTGGTGGCGGAACATATTCGCGATCGTCGTTGGGCTGAATTGGAAGCGGCCTTTTGGACGGTAATTCCGTTTGGCACGGCCGGCCGCCGGGGGCGAATGTACCCGATCGGCTGCAACGCGATCAATCGCCGCACGATCGGCGAAAGCGTGCAGGGTTTAGCGAATTACGTGCGCGAGCAATTTCCCGACGAAGCTGCTTGGCGTTGTGCCGTCGCTTACGACACGCGGCATCGCTCGCGCGATTTTGCGGAACTAAGCGCGGAAATCTTGTCAGCCGCCGGCTTTCAGGTCTATTTTTTCGACGAGTTTCGCAGCACGCCGGAGTTGGCGTTCACCGTGCGCGACAAGCAATGTCACTGCGGCGTGATGATCAGCGCCAGCCA
>JAYTAU010000518.1:0-8285 GCA_043737375.1 Planctomycetia bacterium | reverse complement strand
CTTCTTCCTTGGTGCCGAAGGCCATGCCCTGGCCCTTGATCGCCTTGCCTTCGCTCGTGAGGAAATACGTTCCCATCACGATGTCCAGGTCGGGAGTGATGACCGGGTTGCCGTGCGCAGGCGAGAAGATGTTGTTGGTCGAAATCATCAACATGCCTGCTTCGACCTGTGCTTCCAGCGAGAGCGGCAAATGCACCGCCATCTGATCGCCGTCGAAGTCGGCATTGAATCCGGCGCAGACCAGCGGATGCAGCTTGATCGCATCGCCTTCCACCAGCACCGGGTAAAACGCCTGGATGCCCATGCGATGCAATGTGGGTGCGCGATTCAGTAGCACGGGATGATTGCGAATCACCTCTTCGAGGATATCCCACACCTCTTCGTCCTTGCGCTCCAACATCTTCTTCGCGCTCTTGATGGTGTCGGCATGGCCGAGCTCTTTCAGGCGGCGAATGATGAACGGCTGGAACAACTCCAGTGCAATCTTCTTGGGCAGACCGCACTGATGCAGCCGCAAATGCGGGCCGACCACGATCACGCTACGGGCCGAATAATCGACACGCTTACCGAGCAGGTTTTCGCGGAATCGACCTTGCTTGCCCTTGATCATGTCGGTCAAGGATTTCAGCGGACGATTCGACGAACCCAACACGGGGCGCTTGCAGCGATTGTTGTCGAACAGTGCGTCGACCGACTGCTGTAACATCCGCTTTTCGTTGCGAATGATCACTTCCGGCGCGTTCAGATCAACCAGCTTCTTCAAGCGGTTGTTGCGGTTGATAATGCGGCGATAGAGGTCGTTCAAATCGCTGGTTGCAAAGTTGCCGCTATCCAGCAGCACCAAAGGGCGCAAGTCGGGCGGAATGACCGGAATCACATCCAGCACCATCCACTCGGGCTTGTTGTCGCTATCACGAATGGCCTCGACGATTTTCAGCCGGTTGATCAGATCCTTTTTCTTCTGTTTGCTGTTCGTGTCGTGCAGGTCCTGCCGCAAGTCTTTCGACAACTGAACTAGGTCGAGCGTCATCAACAGTTTGCGAACCGCCTCGGCACCCATGTCGGCTTCGAAAGCACCTTCGCCGTAGGTTTCGCGGGCTTGGCGATATTCTTCTTCGGTCAGTAGTTGTTGCTTTTTGAGCGGAGTATCCTTGGGGTCGACGACGACGTAGTCTTGAAAGTAAATCACTTTCTCGAGACTGCTGGTCTTCATGTCCAACAGATTGCCCAAGCGGCTGGGCATGGCCTTGAAGAACCAGATATGCACGACCGGCGCGGCCAACTCGATGTGGCCCATGCGCTTGCGACGCACGCGGCTATGCGTGACTTTGACACCGCAGCGGTCGCAGATCATGCCCTTGTACTTCATGCCGCGATACTTGCCGCAGGCGCATTCCCAGTCCTTCTCAGGTCCGAAGATGCGCTCGCAGAACAGGCCGTCTTTTTCGGGACGGTAGGTGCGGTAATTGATCGTCTCGGGCTTTTTGACTTCACCGAACGACCAGCTACGAATATCGTGCGGCCGGGCCAAGCTGATTTTGACCGAGGTGTAGTCGTTGATACGATCGTAGGATGCTTCGCCGGTACTCATGCAGTAACTCCCTTAGTCGGTATTGCCCGAGGAGTGAAATGACTCTTTGACTTGAATAGTGCGACTTTATTTTTGCAGGAGCAGGGCTCCTAATTACTTCGATTCGATCTAACAACTTATCTTAGCCCGCGAACGGAAGGTTCCGGACTCGAACACGACCGGCATCAAACACAACGATCGCGCCGGCCAACAAATAGCTTTCGATTTGAGTGAGGTTTGCGATCAATAATTCAAACTGGTCAAGAGCGTTATGAGCCACCTCTCGTCGAAACAACACAACCGACGGTTTCAGTGTATTGCGTTTGGCCAATATCGCTCCAAAATCAGTATCAGAAGTTATCACGACTCGATCCTCATCGGCCGCACGTTCAAATAATTCCTCGTCGCTCGCCTGCGCCAATCCATAGTCTCGTACGTGAACGGCATCGTGGCCGGATGATTGCAACCAATCTCGAAGTTGCGGCGACAAGGGATTGTCGATGAAAAACCTCATGCCCGCGTGACCAGTGGCAATTCTCGTTCGCGGACGGCCTCAGCGGCAAAAAATAAACATTCTTGGATGTCTGCCGCTTCCAAATCAGGAAGCGCCTCCAGGATTGATTCGTTGGTCATGCCTTCGGCCACCATCGCCACGACCGTGCTTACCGGTATTCGATAACCGCGCACGCACGGAACACCACCCATCTGTTCTGGTCGAATGGTAATTCGGGTGAACTTCATACTTCGCAATCTCCTTGTCCGCTAAATCCGCCGCTTCTCCAATTGCATGTTCAGCGCTAACCCGCGAATCTCGTTGGTGAGCACGTCGAAGCTCGCCGGGGTGCCCGCTTCCAATGTGTTCTCGCCCTTGACCATCGATTCGTAAATCTTGGTGCGGCCTTCCACGTCGTCGCTCTTGACGGTTAGCAACTCTTGCAGAATGTAAGCGGCGCCATATGCTTCCAAGGCCCAGACTTCCATTTCGCCGAAACGCTGACCGCCGAAACGCGCCTTGCCGCCCAACGGCTGCTGCGTAATCAGCGAGTACGGGCCGGTGCTGCGGGCATGCACCTTGTCGTCGACCAGATGATGCAACTTCAGCATGTAGATGTAGCCGACCGTGGTCTCTTGCTCGAACGGCTCGCCGCTGCGACCGTCGTTCAAGCGAATCTTGCCGTGCTTAGGCAGCTTGGCATCTTTCAGGCACTTCCAAATATCTTCTTCGCTGGCCCCGTCGAAGACCGGCGTCACGGCTTGAAAACCAAGCAGCGCGGCGGCCCATCCCAAGTGGGTTTCCAAAATCTGACCCACGTTCATACGACTGGGCACGCCCAGCGGATTGAGCAAAATCTGCAGCGGAGTTCCGTCCGGCAAGAACGGCATGTCTTCCTTGGGCAGAATCTTGGCGATCACACCCTTGTTACCGTGGCGACCGGCCATCTTGTCGCCGACCGAGATCACGCGCTTGGCGGCGACATAGACCTTGACCATTTGCAGCACGCCGCTGCGCAGCTCGTCGCCGCGCTTCATGCTGTTGAGCGCGCGATCGCGCTCGTCGACGGCAACCTCGACCGCCGGCCACATCGTCTTGTAGGTCTTCTCGACATCGGCCTTACGTTGCGGGCTGCGAATGTCGATCGCATCGAGCTTGAACGTCGCGGCCTTTTCAGCCACGAAACGATGCTCTTGATCCCGCACCAACGGCGAACCGTCTTCATCGGTCAGCGGCCGACCGAGGATCGTTTCCATCTCACCGATCATATTGCCGAACGCCTCGGCAATGCTGGCATTGCCGGTCGATTCGGCCTCTTTCAGTTCCTTCTCGAAGACCTTGCGTTCGTCTTCGTTGAGACTCATACGACGCGAAAATTTTTGCGTGTCGATCACGATGCCTTCGACGCCCGAGGGAACTTCCAACGAGTCGTTCTTGACATCTTCACCGGCGCGACCAAAGATCGCATGCAGCAGTTTTTCTTCGGGCGTCAGTTCGGTCTTGCTCTTGGGCGAGACCTTGCCGACGAGAATGTCGCCCGGGCGGACATATGTTCCGATCCGCACGATCCCGCTCTCGTCGAGATTGCGCAACGCCTTTTCACTGACGTTGGGAATATCGCGCGTGAACTCCTCGCGACCCAACTTCGTTTCGCGAATTTCGATATCGAACTCTTCGATATGAATCGACGTGTACACGTCGTCTTGCACCAGCTCTTCACTGATGATGATCGCGTCTTCGAAGTTGAAGCCTTCCCACGATTGAAAGCCGACCAGCACATTGCGACCCAAGGCCAGTTCGCCGCGAAACGTTGCCGCACCATCGGCAATCACTTGGCCTTTTTCGACCTTCTGGCCCAGTTCGATAATCGGCTTTTGGTTCTGGCAGGTTCGCTCGTTCAGACCGACGAATTTACGCATGGTGTATACATCGTTGCCGATCTCGATCCGATCGGCGTCGACATAGCTGACGGTCCCCTTCTTGGCCGCCTTGACCAACATGCCCGAGTTCTGGGCCACGTCGTGTTCCATGCCGGTGCAGACGATCGGCGGTTCGGTCACCAACAGCGGCACCGCTTGGCGCTGCATGTTGGAACCCATCAACGCGCGATTGGCGTCGTCATGCTCAAGAAACGGAATCAGACCGGCCGAGACACCGACCATCTGAGCGGGCGCCACGTCGATGTACTGAATTTTATCGACAGGCACCCATTCGAAGTCGGCTCGATAACGGGCGACGATGTTGTCTCCCTGCACCTGACTATTGATCACGGGTGCATCGGCCGGAGCCAGATACGCTTCGTTCTCTTGGTCGGCACGCAGCCAAACGACTTCGTCGGTCAGCTTGCCCTTGTTCACTTTGCGATACGGCGTGACCAAGAAACCATATTCGTCCACCCCGGCATAAATCCCCAAGCTCGAAATCAAACCGATATTCGTACCTTCAGGCGTTTCGATCGGGCAAATACGGCCGTAGTGCGAAATATGCACGTCGCGAACTTCGAAGCCCGCGCGCTTGCGATTCAAACCGCCCGGGCCAAGCGCCGACAAACGGCGTTCGTGCGTGAGCATCGACAGCGGGTTGGTCTGATCGACGACCTGCGACAATTCGCCGCGGCCGAAGAAGTATTCGATCGCAGCAGAAATACTCTTGGGGTTGATCAGGTTGCGCGGCGTGATGTCTTGCACATCCTTCAAGCTCATCCGCTCTTGGACCGTGCGGCGCAGTTTCAAAAAGCCCTTGCGCAGTTCGTCGCACGCCAACTCGTCGATGGTGCGCAGCCGGCGATTACCCAGGTGATCGATATCGTCGACTTCGAAACCGGATTCGCCTTCGGTCAATTTCAGCAAATAGCGGATCGCATTGATCAGATCCTCGGGACGCAGCGTCATCTCGTCTTCCGAGACCGTGGTCCCCAACTTGCGATTGATACGGAACCGCCCGACTTTACCCAACCGATAACGGTTGGTGTCGTAAAACTTCTCGTGGAATAGCGAACGCGCTTTTTCCAACTGCGGCGGATTGCCGGGACGTAGCCGCTGGTAAATCCGCAGCAGGGCTTCTTCGTGACTGGCGGTCGCGTCTTCGGCCAAACTGTTCAAAATCAGCGGGACTTTCACATCCGGCATGACTTCGACGGTGCCTACGCCCGAGGTGCAAATCGTCTCGGCGATGTTCTTGGTGATTTTTTGACCGGCTTCAAGAATGATTTCGCCGGCCTTCTCGCTATCGGCCGGGTAGACGATATCCTCGACGGCGATCTTGCCTTCGATCTTACTGACACTGCGACCGTCGACGACCTTTTCGGTCGTGGCTTCATAAAACGCCTTCATCAGCGCGCCGTCTTGACCATAGGCCGGGTCCATCGCCCGCAACAAGGTCATGGCCGAAAACTTACCGCTTTGGTCGATACGAACGGTCAGCGTATCCTTTTTGCTGATGTTCAGTTCGATCCAACTGCCACGCTCCGGGATGATGCGGCAGCTATGCAGCTTGCGATCGGTGACATCCATGTCCGACACGAAGTCGATACCGGGGCTGCGATGCAACTGGCTGACGACGACGCGCTCGGCACCGTTGATGATGAACTCGCCGCCGCCCAGCATGATCGGCATGTCGCCCAGGTAGACCTCTTCCTCGATCGGCTCTTCGCGCGTCAGGCGCAGCCAAACGCGGAACGGCCGGCCGTAGGTCAGACGCAATTGCCGGCATTCGTGCGGTTCGTAGCGGGGTTTGCCCAACTCATAGCGCACATACTCGAGCCGCAGATTCTTATCGTAACTTTCGATCGGAAAAATTTCGCGCAATACGCTTTCGATGCCTTCGTCCTTGCGCTTGTTCGCCGGGACTTCGTACTGCAAGAAATTATCGTAGCTGCGCGTTTGGATCACCGTTAAATCCGGGATCGCATGATGCTCGCGCAAGCTGCCGAACCGTCGAATTTCCTTGGGCCGGAGACGTCGTTCTGCCGAAGTCGCCATAGGCTGCGATACTCCCTAAAGAATTAAGCGCCGAACAGTCAATCGTCGAACAAATTATTGTTGAGCAATTGCCATGCTGGACAATGAAGCAGTGAACAATGAAGCAGTGAACAACTAGTCGCGGTTAAGCCGACACCGAGATCCGTTGCCGGCAACAACGCGAAACGCGTGGAAGCACGGTGCTTTTATTACGTGAGCCCAGAACCAGTGCGACAAATGGCCGTTGGCGCGCACAGGTGGCGCGATGGCGAACCACTCTGAAATTCGCCAACTACGATAGCCGATTAACGAGACCAAGCGGTCTAACAAGCGTGCCCTTTCATGTCTAACCAAGGCAAGCTACTTTCGCACATGAGCCAAACGCAATTTGGAATAAATCCTATAAATCCCACCGATTGCCGATTGATTATAACTGCAAACTCGGGGTTGGAAGCTATTCCATGTCACGTTATATTCTCACACCGCGAATACCGTCGAACGTCCGACCCAGAAACCAAACGATTCCCAAGTCAGGTCGCGTATCCTCCGAAAAACGAACGATCCACGTTGGACTCAGCAACCTCAACCGCCCCAACTCCGCGGGCAACATCTTGATACGCGGATGCTGCCCGCCTGGTTTGGTCTGATTGCGAGTTGATCGACAGCGCCGAAACAGGCAGACGGAACTTGCGCCGGCTTTGCACGGAAGTTTCTTGACAGTGTCGTTGACTTGCCCGACAGCGACGGTTACTTGATAGCAACCTTGCCGCCGGCTTCTTCAAGCTCTTTCTTGAGCTTCTCGGCATCTTCCTTCGAGATCCCTTCCTTGAGCTTGCTCGGAGCGCCTTCGACCATGTCCTTGGCTTCTTTCAAGCCCAGGCTCGTGGCGGCACGGACGACCTTGATCACGGCGATCTTCTTGGCGGCGTCAAAGCCTTCGAGAATCACGTCGAACTCGGTCTTGGCTTCGACCGGAGCGGCGGCAGCACCTGCCGGCGCGGCCATCATCATGCCGCCGCCCGAGGCAGCCTTGATACCGTGAACTTGTTCGAGGTAATCGCTGAGCTCCTTCGCCTGCTTGAGGGTCAGGGTGATGATCTTGTCTCCAAGCTCTTTGGTCGAGCTCGAGAATTCTTGCGTTGCTTCGGCGGTTGCCATGGCAGTCAGTCGTCCTTTCTCACTTCTCTAGAGCGCCGCGGTCTTTAACAGTTAACCGCGACAACAATGGGGGGGGGGGGTCGAATTAACACATTTGTTTTGCTTGGTGCCGGCGAAAACGAGCCGGTTATTATTAGCGTGCGGCAGGCGGCTCAGAAGCTGGTTCGGAAGCCGGAGCTGCTCCTTCGGCGGCTGCCGCAGGTGCTGCTGTTTCGCTGGTTGCATCCGACGCAACCGCTGCCGGTGCTTCGCCGCCGTTCTTTTCCAAATCCTCGATACGCTGCTTGATCTGACTGGCCAAGGCACCGCCAAGCCCGACAAGCTGGCTGGCCAACTTCGATCCCGGACCAAGAATCTGACCGACCAAAATACTGAGCTGCTCTGTCCGGCTGGGCCATGAGCTGACCGACTTGACCTCTGTCGCGGTAAGCCTGGCACCGTCCATCGCGCCGCCGCGGGCTTCGAAGCCCTTGAACTCTTTGGCTTCGGACAGGCGAATGATTTCTTTGGCCAACGAGACGGCGTCTTCGCCCCCCCAAACCACGGCCAAGGTCCCCTCGACGCCCGTGAACGCCGGCGACAGCGGCGTGCCTTCGGTCGCCCGTTGGGCCATGCTGTTTTTGATGACCTGCAGCTGGATGCCCTTCTTACGAAGTTCTTGGCGCAGTTTCGAGGTCTTGCCCGAATCGAGCCCGATGACGTTGACCAACAGCGCGTCATTGACGCCAGTGAGCCTCGTCCGCAAATCCTCGACCATCATGTCTTTGACCAGCTTGCTCATACAAATATCCCTGGCAATGATTCGCGACGCGTAAAGCCGATCGCGACTGTAATGCGATGTTTGAAGTGTTCAGTGTTCAGTGTTCAGTGTTCGTTTTCGTGACTAGGCGGCGATGATCAGACCGGGGCTCATGGTCGCGCTGATCGCGATACTCTTGACGTAATGACCCTTAACCGCATGCGGCTTAAGATGCTGCACATGATCGATAAAGGCCTTGATGTTCTCGACCAACTTGGTCTCATCGAAGCTCAACTTGCCGACCACCGCATGGACGATGCCGCCTGCGTCGTTGCGAAACTCGACCTTACCGGCCTTATATTCCTT
>JAYTAU010000517.1:0-3371 GCA_043737375.1 Planctomycetia bacterium | reverse complement strand
TCAGCGAAGCCGACACTTTCGATTTTCTGATGGTCCTGATCATCAGCGAGACGACTCAGCAAGCCATGGTCGGTCACGATCACTCGTTTACCAACGCGATGCTATTGATTATTACCCTGGTGACGATGACCATCGTGGTGTCCTGTATCAAACAGCACTCGAATCGCTTTAGCCGTTTGGTCGACGACATGCCGCTGGTCGTGCTGGTTGACGGAAATATATTGCAAGATCGTGCCGACAAATTGCGGATCGACGAGGATGACATTATCGAAGTCGCTCGTGCAACGTTTGGACTTGAGCGTCTCGATCAGATCAAATACGCGGTGGTCGAGCGTAACGGTTGTATTTCGGTAATTCCAGCGGAAAAGTAGGACGGAATTTATTCCGTTCTTTAAAACAATTAAACGGAATGAATTCCGTCCTACGATCATGTACGACGTGATTATTGTCGGCGGCGGTCCGGCCGGTCTCAGTGCGGCGTTGATTCTCGGTCGTTGTCGGCGGCGCGTACTCGTGGTCGATCATGGTCGACCGCGCAATCGTTTGGCGGCGGCTTCGCACGGGTATCTAACTCGCGACGGCGTCGCGCCGCTGGAGCTTTTGCGAATCGCACGCGAAGAACTTCGGCAATATCCCAACGTGGAACTACTGCCGATCGAAGCCACGGCCTGCGAATGTAAAGTCGATAAGTTCTCGGTAACGTTGGTCGATGCTCAACAGTTTGAGTGCCGCGCATTGTTGCTGGCGACGGGCGTGATTGACCAGCGACCCGATGTGCCCGGCCTTGAGGAGCTGTATGGCAAGTCGGTGCATCATTGTCCGTATTGCGATGGTTGGGAATGGCGAGACAGGCCGCTAGTCGTTTACGGTCGCGGTAAAAGTGCGGCCGGCTTGGCCTCGAAGCTAACCAACTGGAGCCGCGATTTGGTCCTTTGCAGCGATGGCGATACCGAGCTCGACGCGGAGCAACTCGCAGCGCTGAAACAATTGAATATACCGATTGAGACTCGACGCGTTTCACGCCTCGAAGGCAACCACGGTATGTTGCAGAACGTCATCTTCGCCGATGGATCGCGACTGGCCCGCGAGGCGATGTTTATCTGCACGCATCAGATCCAAGGCTCGACGCTGCCGGCCATGTTGGGCTGCGAAGATTTTTCCAAACGCAGCGTGCCGACCGACGAACGTGAGCAGACGTGTGTGCCAGGGCTCTTTGTGGCAGGTGACGCCTCGCGCGATGTGCAGATGGTGATCGTCGCCGCGTCCGAAGGGGCCCAGGCGGCATTCGCGATCAACAAGTATTTGCTCGCGCAGGAACTGCCGGCCGCAGTGCAGTGAGGCTGGAGGCTCGGGACTGGGGCATGGTCGTGGCAGTCCGTGCAAAGCCGGCGATGTCATCGCCGGTATTCGCCACAGCTTACCGCTTCACATACACTGCCGGATCATCGACAATCCATGACGTCGACCAGGTCTTGCCATCGTCTTGGTTGACGACGTTGAAAAAGAATGAGCCGAAGTTCTGCGCCTTGTATCCGTAGCACCATTGCGAGGCGATAAAATCCTTTTCGGTCAAATCTTCGATTCCTGCGTGGGCATAATAGTGGACCTTACCGTCCGGCGTGAATGACATCCCCAGCGTCCACCAGCCGGGCGAAAGCTTCGGTCCGAAAAAGTCATTGCCGCGCTCGCCTGAGCGGATTAGCAACATCGCATAATCTTCCTTCACTTTCGCGTCGCTCTTGCTGCTGTAGAAATGCAAGAACATTCCGGGCCAGTAAGTATCGGCCTTCTTGTCTTTCTTGCTGTAAACACGATCCTTGGTGCCGAAGCACGATGCACGAAACCCGAACGAGTTGCCGGTGCGTTGCTCCCACTCGGCATACGGCGGCAGATAAACTCGGACCACCACGCTGGGCGAGCGCGACGTCGAGAGCGACCCCACTTTGGTAAAACTGGCGACAAAGTCGTCTTGATGCGGAGTACGGCTGATCGCACCGGGAACACCGGACTGGAGCGAACGAAACATCATGGAGCCTTTGCTATTGGCCAAGCCGCCGGCCGGTGTCTCCACGCGTCGGACTTCGTCGGGCTGACCGCGCTTGGCGGCTTCGACCCAACGACCGTTCTTACTGAAACCCGCCGGGTGACGAATTTGACCGTCTTGCTCGTGACTGCTCTTAGGCGCGTTGAGGGTGTAGCTCCAGGCGGCGTCTTCGAAGTCGTCGCCCACATCGGCCAACTTGGTGCCCGTACCGGGAACGACCGGTTGTGCCGCGACGGGTTTAGCGAACATTGAACCCACGAGCATTGCGAACGCGAGAGCTAGAAACCGAGCAGAGCGTATGTTCCGCGAAAGGCGCATGGTGGAATTCCGGGAAAATCATGGAGGGTGTCTTAGAACTACAGCGAGCGACGGTGTTTGTCTCGGCCGTGCCTGTCAATGCGGCGGCATTATAACGGGACTGCGATGCTTCGCCAATGTTGACGCTTAAGCCGGAGCATGTTACGATTCGTTACCAATATTCATTCTGCGGGTGGCCGACGGCGATTACACGTATCGCCCTGTTTACGGTGCCCACGCCCAACAGTTTTGCAGGAGTTCGATCCGTGAGTGGAATTAGCGATCGTAAGCAAGAGATCAAGCGCCGCCGTCATCGCCGCAAAAAACTGGTGCAATTCAAGGCTAAGCTGCCTAAAGCCACGGCGACAGAAAAGCTGGTGATTGCCGACAAGCTGCGCAAGATGACCGCCGGTGCCGATGTGATCATTCAGAATTGGGGATTGTAAGTGCGGAAGTAGTGCGGATCGCCCTCGCGTAGCGTTCCGAGTGCCAATAGTGCCTGTTATTGTTTCGCCGGCAATTGTTCTGGTGGTTTTGAGTCGGTATCAATCGGCGCAAACGACACGTATTTCAGGCCGCTCGCTTTCTCTTGCTCTTTAATATCGCAAAAAATCGCGTCTAAGTCGTAATTGAAGCGAGCCGCATGCGCATCGCGAATGCGCCGAATTTCTTCTACGATGGGGTCATTCATAGCTCGGGCTCCAGTAGTTCATCCGGTGTACAGATAATTGGGGCTTTGACTTTGTAGCTGGCGCAGACCGCCTCAATGAACGGACGCATGACGGCATTGGCCAAGTGCCGGCAATTCCACGTTAAAAGATATGGTACTCCCTGCGTCGCGGCAATCGCAACATGCAGGGCATCGTCGGTCGCTCTCGAGGGCAATGCCCCGGCTCGGATCAGATCCTTCGCCAACTCCAGGGCGGCGTCTGTGGTTTCCAGGAAAGTCAGCGATTTGACAATATCAAGTCTTTCCCGGGCGGCTTTCTGATCGCCAGCACTTGCCTCTGCAAGCACCAACTGGGAGACG
>JAYTAU010000516.1:0-8316 GCA_043737375.1 Planctomycetia bacterium | reverse complement strand
ATGCATTGCAAAAGCTGACGCCCGATCGGATGGGTCCGATGCTGGTGCAGGTGATCCGCAACAATCGCAGTGCGAATGCGAAAGTTTGGGCGACTGAAAAATTGCGATATGTCAAGTAACGCAGCGTGCGAATAGCCATGTGGAGCGACTCCGCTCCGCGTGCGGACTTTCGCTTCGCGGAGCGAGAGGACTACGATGACTACACTGGGTCGATGATTAAAAGCTGGGCTCACTCACGTGGGCCCAGCTTTTTTGCTTGTTAGTTCTCCACTCCCTTGCCTCTACCTGCCGCCCACGATACTACCCAAATACTGCTTCGCTTGGTCTTTGTTCGGAAATGTGCGTACCGTGAACGACGAAGCATTGCGAAGCTGTGGGGGCAACGATTCACGCGCTTCGTCCTGCCATTCCTTGACGGCACCGGGCGAGGTCGTCAGTCCCGCGGTCATCTGCGTACTTTGTCCTTGCTTGACGATCATCGTGACGACGTAAAACGTCTGGTTGGCGATCGGGTCTTTGTAGGGAAGTTTACGCAAGTGCTGCAATAATTCCTTCGACATTTTCGGCCAATCGTTGCCAAACAGTTCTTTGAACTTGTCGGTGCCGTCGGGAGCACCCTTGGCCGCCACGGCGCCGGTACCACGTTCGGCAAGCGGCTCGATCTTGCTCATCTCCTTGAGAAACTTGGCAAAGTCGTGCTTGTGCTTGAGTGCCAAAAAATGCGTCAGCGCCCAAGAGATCGCGTAGCCGGTCGAATCGAGCTCGCGCGCCGTCACGGCTTTGGCGATCAAATCGTCCCGGCTCGAAGCATCGCTCTTCAACAGCGCATCGAGCTCGTACATCCGCAAATCGTTGGTCGTGGCGGCGCCCTTCCATTTGAGCGATCGCTTGATGGATTTCGTGTCGATGACCGTCGGCGACAAGTACTCGGGCAATCCCTCGCTGATCCACATCGGCCAGCGCGACAGCCGCTGTTGAATGCCGTTGTTATGCAGGATTTGATGCACTCCTTCGTGCGCGATGGTTGAAATCGCTTGCCGCAAGGCCAGTTCCGGAGCCATATCGTGCAAGCCGGTTTGCTCGTACAACACCACATGATTCGACACGCCGTCGTAATAGGCCGCCACTTCTTCGGGCATGCGATGCAACGCATCGAACTCGCGCCGGGTCTTGAACATGATGACCACCAACGGCGTGACCGGCTCGTGAACTTCCAGTCCCATCCCTTTCAAAAACTGCTGCACGCCGGGGTACATCGATTCCAAGATACTGCTGGTGCCGGTGTAAAACTCTTCGCTACTGTTGTAAACGAACACATAATGCGGCGTGATTTTGACTTTGAAATTCGGTAGCTCGCGTTCGGTCAGAGCCGCCGCAACTTCTTTTTGCGTGGCCGGAGCAAACGGATCTTTGGTCGGCGCCGCGGCCTTGATCGGAAACACTCGCAGCCGCCCGTCGGGCATGATCACGATTCGCTGGTCGGCAACATCGACATGGACGATGGCGACGGTCGTCTTGCCGCCGTCGATGGGCACCGTCACGCGACGCCCCTCGCCTTGGCGAATCGGACCGTCGACGGGAATCGGCAAGCCCATCTCGCGCGGGCTGATTTGCGGCGGCGGTCCGCCGGATTTGCCGACCGCTTTGCCAGGCTGCGCATGGGCTGACATTCCGCCGGCGATTTGCAACGCCAAGACGATGTATGCCGCCGATATCAGATGCCGGAAGGGGTGGGGAAATGAATGTCGGAATACCTGCCGCATCAGCCGTTCTCCGTTTTTTTCCGAATACAGTCGCAACTAATTTCTGCTTACCTTCGGCGTCGGGTTGCAATGAGTACATCGTACTTGAAGGCTTGGCACTGGAGTAGGGTTGCCGTTCGCCGGATTGAGTTACATGAGTCAGGCGTTTTCGCCGCGAACTTGTTGTTTATCAATCTGCAATCGCAGTAATGACTTAAGATGGCTGACCTCGATCAAAAAAACTGCGACTTAATTGTGTAGCTCGCGCGGTTGCGATACCATATAAAAAGATGTCAACAAAACATCATTGCCGAATCGATCCGGCTGCGAATCAGTCGATCGAGCGGGGGACCCAACTGTATTGGGGCGAATCCACTTCGGACGGGGAGTCCTTGAACCCCGAGCCCGTCAGCTAACCTCGTAGGCACCTCAGGGTATCTTTTTCGAAAGGCACTGTCGCCAAGACATGTAGCACCTACACGCGGTTTTCGGTAATCGCCGACGATGGTTTTTCCTGGTAATTTGCAGTACGACGATGTCGCTGCGACATCGTCGAGCCTGACGCATGCTCAACCGCGGGCTTCCGGCGTGGCGATTTGCTATGATTGTCCGACGTCCAAGAACAAAACGAGGAACTTGCGATGGATTCGCAGTTCCGCCATTTTGTTTTCATACCGCAACTGTATTTGTCTCATGATCGAATGCGAGCCTTAATGACGTGGTGAATCCAACCGATTCGGATCAGTCCTCGACAGGTAAAAACAACACTGCGGTCGAAGCGACCGGCGAAGCCGCTAAACCAACGCCGCCGGTGATGACCGGCCCGCACGCGGCCGAGGCTGCCGGTCCCGGCGCGAGCCATGCGCATCAGAGCTATTGGCTCTGGATCATGTGCCTGACGGGTGTCGATTACTTCAGCACGCTGGCCTACCAGCCTTCGATTGCATTTGAGGCGGCCGGTATTCTCGGCCCCTTGGCAACGGTGGTGCTGGTGTTGGTCACGCTGTTCGGCGCGTTGCCGGTCTATTCGTACGTGGCATCCAAGTCGCCGCACGGCCAAGGCTCGATCGCCATGCTCGAGCGCTTGCTACACGGCTGGAAGGGCAAATCGCTGGTGCTGATCTTGCTGGGCTTCGCTGCCACCGACTTCGTCATCACCAAAACCCTTAGCGCGGCCGATGCCGCGGTCCACTTGATCAAAAATCCATACTGGCAAGACGCGCCGCAATGGATTCTGCAATTTGGCGAGGACCAACAACGAATTGTCGTAACGATGTTCTTTTTGGTGCTGTTGGGCGCCAGTTTTATGCGCGGCTTTCGCGAGGTCATCGGCATGGCCGTCGTGATTGTCGGTGTTTATCTGGCGCTGAACGTGTTGATTATCGGTAGCGGCTTGGTTTACCTGGTCGCTCACCCGTCGCTGTTTCAGAATTGGTATGCCGATGTCGTCGGTGGCAACTGGTATGTCCACGATATCCCGATTGCCGGTCGTGACTTCTGGTCGATGATCGCGGTTTGTCTGTTGATTTTCCCGAAGTTGGCGCTTGGATTAAGCGGCTTCGAAACGGGCGTCGCCGTCATGCCGCTGATTCAGGGCAATCCGAACGATGACCCGCAACAGCCGCACGAACGCATCAAGAATACGCGGAAGTTATTGGTGGTGGCCGCCGCGATTATGTCGGTGATGCTGATCGGCTCTTCGGTGCTGACGGCGATGGTCATCGAACACGAAGAACTCGCCAAAGGTGGAAAAGCCTTCGAACGTGCCTTGGCCTATCTAGCGCACAGCAACGGCGCTCACCATATCAACCCGATGTTCGGAAATATCTTTGGCACGGTCTACGATGTCAGCACGATTTTGATTCTGGGTTTTGCCGGCGCCAGCGCGATGGCCGGCTTATTGAACCTGGTTCCGCAGTACTTGCCGCGATACGGCATGGCGCCCGAGTGGGCCCGCGCGGTGCGACCGCTCGTGTTCATGTTCACGTTGATCAACTTGTTCGTGACTTGGATCTTTAGTGCCGACGTATCCGCGCAAGGCGGCGCCTATGCGACCGGCGTGTTGGTGCTGATTACCAGTGCCTGCGTGGCGACCGTGGTCTCCAAGTTTCGACATAGCACGCGACAAGGGCTGGCACGCGTGCCTTGGCCGTACATGCTCATTATGGCGGTGTTTTTGTACACCACCGCGGCCAACATGATCGAGCGCCCCGACGGCATCAAGATCGCCAGCTTCTTCATTCTGACCATCGTCATCGCGTCGTTCGGATCGCGCTTGAAGCGCAGCACCGAACTGCGATTTGCAGGCTTCGAATTCGCCGATGACACTTCGCGATTCTTGTGGGACAGCCTCAAACATTTGGAATTTCCCGTACTCGTGCCACATCGGCCGGGCGGGCGAGACATCGCTCGCAAGGAATTGGCGATCCGTGAACTGCATCGCCTGGGTGCTGAAGTACCGATCGTGTTTATCGAAGCCGAGGTTGGTGACCCCAGCGAGTTTCAACAAAATCCGTTGATGAGCGTTCGCGAGGAAGAGGGGCGATTCATCATCGGCGTGCAACGTTGCGTATCGATTGCGCATGTGATCGCCACGATTGCCCTGGAATGTTCACGCGTGGGCAAACCGCCTGAGATTCACTTCGGCTGGTCGAACGAAAGCCCGCTGGCCGCGAGTTTCGGCTTCCTGTTATTTGGCGAAGGAAACGTTCCTTGGATGGTGCGCGAGTTGATTTGCAAGGCTGAAAAAAATCCTGCCCGACAGCCGAAAGTGGTCATCGGCTAAGCGGTATGGGTAAGAAAACAATCGCGAAAGGATGCGAACAAGAGGCTGGAGATTTGAGGCTTGGGGCTAGAAACGGGCGACTGGAGGCAGTGGTTTTAAGTTGATGTTCAAACACGACCTTGATTTGCTACCCCAACGGGGTTTCATCTCGCGACCCAGGGCTATGAGATTTAACCGCTTCGCGGTAAAGCACTTTGCCAGGCACCGATCAACTCTTGCAACGATGTCAGCAGCCCCAAGCCGCCAGTCTCCCTCCAGCCCCTAAGCCTCAAGCCTCCAGTCTCCAGCCTCGCCTTCGACATTCGTTATTGGAGACTTCTCGCTTCAATCCTTCTTGGCCGGTAGCTTTTTTTTGGAGGGCGAGTCGAACCATTCGCGGCTTTTGTTGTTCAGCTCTTGAATCGTTTTCCGCGAGCGTTCGGTTTTGGCCGTGGCGGTTTGCAGGTCGCGGCGCAGTTGTTCTCGATCGGCGGGCGTCGTCGACAATAGCACGCTCTTTTGCATCAGCGCTTGCGCCGAAACATTACCCCAATCGTTTTTCGAACCCGCGACCTGGCTCGGTGTTAATACCGTCGGTCCTGCCGAGGCAACGGTCGATTTGAATTTATCGACGTATAGCTGACTGCACTGCGCCAGGTCTTGCTCCCAGCGATTCAGATCTTCGGTAATAGCAACCAGTTCAGGCAGTTTGACCCCTTGTTCGTGCGTCAGGTTTTCGACCACGAGACGCGCCGCGCGCAGGTTCTGTTGTTGTCGCAAGAGAGTCGTCCAGTATTCGTCGGCCACGGCCGCGGGCGGATGCGCTTTGGCTCGCTCGACCCAGTCGAGCACGCCGGCCGTACGGTTCCGTTCGATACGCACGTTCTCGCCGACTTCGCGCACCGTGATCTCGGCCGGGCGCAGCGCGTCGGCGATCTGCTTGGCTTCTGCCGCACTCTCGCGCGCCTGCTCCAGCTTTTTCAATTTTTGCTCCAACGGCCACATTGCATAGACAAACCGCGCCATGACGCTCGATTTCTCGCGCGCGCTAAGCGCCCAGGCCGTCATCACCTCGCCCTGGTCGGGAGAGTCGGGCGAAAAGTGATTGCACTCGACTTTGAGATAAAAAAAAGCTGCGCGCGGTCCGGGACGTGCGCCCTCGCTGGTCACCTGCAAGACGATCGGGTCGGCCTCATCACCCGATTCGATCTCCGTGCGAAGCTGCTCGACGTAAAAATTCTTCGTGCGGTCGGCGTTGGTATACGCGGCATTGTTAAGCGCTTGAATCGGTTCTAGCGATCCGCCCAACATACGTGTCAGCCAACCGGCAGGGCTAGGCTTTGAGCCCGAGTCGATTTCGAGTAACACGACTCGCCGGCGCACCAGCAGGCTGAGTAATTTGCGCCCGCGAGGTGAAGCTTGCAGCCCGTGGTAGACGTCGAAAATCGTATCAATGCCGGTGTTATCGACAATTCCGCCGTCGAGCACCAAGATCGGCTCGTTGCGATCGTCTTCGTCGGCAGGCACGGGAAATTGAATCTTGCTGGAGAAAAATCCCCAGGGAAAATTCGAAGACAACCTTACCGCTTTGGATAAGCCGACTTTCGGTTCGAACATCGGATGCAAATGCACGATCTCTTGCGGCGGATGTCGCGACAAGGGCTCGGGCCGGCCGCGACTGTCGGCCGTTTGATGTAGCGGACCATCGGCTGCGCTTTCCGGCTCGGGCTGATCGACAATCGCTGATTCCAGCTTGGCCGTTTCCGACGGAAAAATATTGTGCGGCAGCGGTGGAAACCCAATCACCAATCGGGCTCCGCGTGATACGTCGCTCGTGTTCAGAAGTAGCGCCGGGTACTTTGCGCCGCTGGCTTGCCAACTTCCGGCGGCATCGTAGCCCTCGATATTGCTGGCGCGTTCCCAGCCGTAAAGCTCACTCCAAAATCGGCCCAACGCATCGCCGCGATACAGCCGGGCAGCCGTCGAGCCGCGCAAGATGGGAGCCATGAAGTTGACGCACATCTCGTCGATAAACTGTTTGCGAAACAGCCATGCATACGGGGATTGATCGCCCAACTCGTCAATACTGTGTTGCACTTCGGTGGCAAACCGAAATGTTTGCTCCCAGTCGTCGCCCGATCGTGCCCGGTTTTCCAGCTCGCCCAAACGATTGATTTCACGCGTCAGCCCGTCGATGAGCTCGGGCTGAATGGTGAATCGCGATGCTGCTTGCAGCGCGCTTTCTTGACAGCCGCGGTTGGCAAAGTGTGCGGCTGCCAAGCTGCCGCCCGAAACGCTGCTCATCAGCAAGATGTTATCGCCCCACCGACGCGGCCGCTTGGTCTGCTCATTCCAGGTGCCGGGGATTTCCTTTTGCGCCAGGTACTCAAGCACCAGTGCCGAAAATATGGCCGCGCGCGAGCCGCCTCCGCTAATCGCAATGACCAGCACCGGATCATCCTCGGGAATGGAGAGTAGCCGGTTCTCGACCGTCTTGTACCATTGCTCGCTGCGCGCGGCAATGTGTGCCGGGATGCGACGCCGCGCCGTGTCGGCAGTCGGGTCGGGCACACTGGTTTCTTTGGCGGCAACGGCGACCAACTGCACATCCGAATTGAACACCGGTCGCACCAGCACGGCGATAAAAAACACCGTGACCACGGTCAGAATGCGCGCGGGAAAATCGGTCTTGCGATCCAGATAATCGGCGGTGCCGGCGAGTACCGTGAGCAACGCCAATATGTGCAACAGCGCCCACAACGTGTACAGTCGAAACGAAAAGATGCTGGTCTCGGTAAATTGCGACCAGCTTGCCGATGCCCAGAGCAACTCGCCGATCAAATTGGCGACAAACAACCAAGCGATCAATCGTCCCAAAACGATCAACACCAAATCGCGTTGACGGCCCGAATTGATGAACAGCGGATTCGGGCCGATGAGCATTGCCGCGGCCAGCAGCCAGCAGCCGGCCATCAAACACCAGATGCCGATGTTGTGGCAGAGCGCTCCGGCAAGCAAGTACATGCGGCTGCTGTCGTCGGCCGGGCCATACCAGAGTCCGATCGCGCCGATCAGCGTCAATGCGATTCCCAACACAACCGTGGGCAGAGTGCGGTGGCGCAAAATTTGATCGCGGGCAAACACCAGCCAGCCGACCAAAAAATTCATCAGCCACAAACAGACGTCCGAAAATCGTGCGAACGCTTTGGTCGGGCGACCGCGATTGGCCGCATTCATTCGCTGCCACGATATATCGGTGGGTAAATCGGCGCGTGGGACGACCAACATCGACAACACGTAAAACATCATATCGGCGGCCAAAAAGATCGCCGCGGCAGTCCAATTGATGATCCACACACTGCTATGCGGCAGCGGTGTTTGCGACGCCCAAATCCGTTGGACTTGGGGGACGAAAAAGAACACTGTCACACAGCCAACAACCGTCAGCGCGGCAAACAAATGCTGATAAAACCAACGCCGCGACCAACGAAACGCCCGCATGATCGACGCGAGCATGCGTAGCGGACTGTCCTTGAACAAACGTTCTTGTAGCATACCGCGGTACGGATTCTGCGCCGGACAAGCGGTCCGGCTGTGACATGCCCTGGTTAGTGAAGCGCGAACGCTACGGACATGTTACAACGAAAAACGAACGTAACCAATGGCCGCGGTTTTGACGATCGTGGGTGCGGCTATTACAACCCGTCGAATTTCCGCGGACACTGCGACGATTGGACAGGTCGCTAAAGAAATCGTTTATCCAAGCTCGAAGCGCCGGCGAGTGCATACTTTGGCAAGTTCGATGCACTC
>JAYTAU010000515.1:0-1227 GCA_043737375.1 Planctomycetia bacterium | reverse complement strand
TCCTCCACTCCTCCACTCCTCCACTCCCTCAATCCTCCAATCCCTCGTCGGGGACGCCGAGGCTCTGCTAACTGCCGACTGATTGCCACTGTCCGCTGCCTTTATGCACAATCGCGGCCTCGATAAACCCGCGGAACAGCGGCTGCGCGGCGGTCGGCTTGCTTTTGAATTCCGGATGAAACTGCACCGCCACAAACCACGGATGCTCGGGTATCTCCACGATTTCGACCAGCGTCCCTTCGCGATTGGTGCCCGCGAACAGCATGCCGTGCGATTCGAACTGCTGGCGGTAAACATTATTGAACTCGTAACGATGCCGATGACGCTCGCGAATGATCTGCGAGTCATAACACGCGGCCGAGTGACTGCCGGCGTCGAGCCGCGCTTCTTGCGCGCCCAGCCGCATGGTGCCCCCTTTGTCGGTGATCGATTTTTGTTCGTCCAAGAGACAAATCACCGGATGCGGCGTGTCTTTGCTGAATTCGGTCGAATGCGCGTTCGCTAGATTCAACACGTTACGCCCGAATTCAATCACGGCACATTGCATCCCCAGACAAATGCCGAAGAACGGAATTCCGCGCTGCCGCGCAAAACGAATCGCGTCGACCTTACCTTCGATCCCGCGCTCGCCAAATCCGCCGGGCACCAAAATGCCGTTGTAGCCGCTCAGCAGTCGCTCTGGCCCTTCGCTTTCGAGGACTTCGCTTTGAATTGCTTGCACACGCACCTGCGCGCGATTGGCAATGCCCGCGTGATCGAGCGCTTCGTAAATGCTTTTATACGCGTCGCGATGCTCGGCGTATTTGCCGACCACGGCGATCGAAACTTCATGTTCGGGGTTACGCAAGTTGTGCAGCAGGTTGCGCCAGTCGTCCAATTGCGCATCAGCCGCAGTCAGGCCCAAGCGGCGGAGTATGATTTGATCGAGCTTGTTGTCGACCAGGCTCATGGGGACTTCGTAGATCGAAAAGTCTTTGTCCTTCTCTTCGATGACCGCTTCAATCGGCACGTTACAAAACAGCGCGATCTTCTCGCGATCCTCGCGGTCCATCGAGCGTTCCGTCCGGCAAATCAACACGTCGGGCTGAATACCGATCTGACGAAGTTGACCGACCGAGTGTTGGGTCGGTTTCGTCTTGAGCTCCGCAGCCGCTTTAAGATACGGGACGAGCGTCAGGTGAATGAACAGGCAGTTCTCAGGGCCCGCTTCGCGCGGGAATTGTCGGA
>JAYTAU010000514.1:0-8373 GCA_043737375.1 Planctomycetia bacterium | reverse complement strand
AAGCAGCTAATTGCAATCAGATTTTAATTTGATATTCACTCCGCGTCACCACGCTCCAACTTCCACACTCCGCCCTCTCTGGCATGGCCTTTGCGAGTGTCGGTCGGCATTGTTGTTGATCTCGCACACACTCGCAGGAGCTAATACCATGGCTACTCCAAACACACGTAAGCAAACTCGCGACGGTAATGCCGACACTAATCCGGATATCATCACCGGCGCACCGGGTTCGCACCCCGTCGGCACGGGAATCGGCGCTGCCGGAGCAGGCGCGGCAGGTGCTGCGATCGGTTCGGTCGCCGGCCCAATTGGAACGATTCTAGGTGCTGCTATCGGAGCTGTCGGCGGTGGTTTATTAGGAAAGCAGGTTGCCGAATCCATCGACCCGACTGCTGAGGATGCATACTGGCGTGAAAACTACCGCAATCAAACCTATGCTGAGCCGAATGCCGAAATACGACACCTATAAACCGGCTTATCAATATGGCTGGGAATCTCGCGATCGAAATCCGGGCAAGCGTTATGAAGAAGTAGAGCCTGAGCTAGAGCGGAATTGGGACAAGTCGCGCGGAACGACCAACCTGAGTTGGGAGAAGGCCAAACGGGCCACTCGCGATGCGTGGGATCGAGTCGAGCGCGCGATCCCGGGCGACTCGGATCGCGACGGCAAGTAAACCGATTGATTTGAACACGCTTAAACGATTTCGCCATTAGCCGTCTTCCTGTGGAAGAAACATAAAATATTGCTGGCCCGCGGATGCAATCGTATTGCCTCCGCGGGCTTTTTTTGTGTGCCGGCAAGGAGATTCGCGTAGCCAAGGTGGCCAGACCTTGGGCGCGCTTGGAAGGATCATCGATCACGATAACGTCTCCCAAACTCTGGCGCTTTTCGGCTACTCGTCAAATCGAGTCTCCAGCCCCAAGCCTCCAGTCTCCAGCCCCAAGCCTCCAGTCTCCAGCCTCCAGCCTCACGTCTCTAGCCCCACTTCTGCGCATTGGTAGAATTAGCATTCACAATTCTTCCATAACAACTTGCGAGTGTCTCATGGTTCTTACTCCTAGCACGATGTTGCCGTTGGGCACGCCGGCTCCCAATTTTTCGCTGGTCAATGTCGACGGTCGCACGGTATCGCTAGCCGACTTCGAGGGTGCGCCGGCATTGCTTGTGATCTTCATGTGCAATCATTGTCCCTACGTCAAACACGTGGCCGATGCGCTCGCACAGCTGACCAACGAGTATCAGTCACGCGGCGTGGCCGTGGTCGGCATCAGCTCCAACGATGTCAGTTCGCACCCCGCCGACTCGCCCGAGCAGATGGTTCACGAGGCCGAAGCACGCGGCTACACGTTTGCCTATCTCTATGACGAAACGCAAGAGGTTGCTCAGGCCTATCGCGCCGCCTGCACGCCGGACTTTTATGTGTTTGACCAAAATCAGCTGTTGGTCTATCGCGGCCAGATGGACGACAGCCGCCCGCGGACGGACAAGCCCACTCCGGTCACAGGCCGCGACTTACGCGCAGCACTCGATGCAGTGCTACTGGGCGAGCCGGTCGTCGAAAACCAAAAACCCAGCATCGGCTGCAATATCAAATGGAAAGCGGGTGGCGAGCCGGATTACTTTGGGTGAGGAACTTGACCATTTCGTGCCACTGCTCGCTTGAACAGGAGATAACGGAGGCAACAGAGATTAACTTGTTCCCACGCTCCGCGTGGTAACGGGCATCTCGGACGCTCCGCGTCCATGGGGCCAATACCTGCAAAATTCAGTTTTTCCGCGGAGCGGCGTCCAGGGCGTTCCCACGCGGAGCGTGGGAACGAGTTAAAAGCTAGTGCCTCGAAAGTTATTCACTTGCCGTCGCTGCGAGCTTGTATTCAACGGTCACTTTACCCACATGCCCACGCAAAGCCGTGGGCATGGCACCCGACTCTTCTCCGGAGTCTGCATCCAATGCATCACGGACGAGCCCGACAGTGCCCTACCTCCCACCTCCCACATTCTTCTCCCGTTCTTCCTTCGCGACTTCTTCGTGGATGGCTTTGCTTAGCCACCAGCCCCAAACCAAATAGTGCATCAGTGCGACCAACCCGCCCAAGACAAGAATCAACACCGCGACTATCGCCAGCGGGCCGCCGAATTGCAGCATCACGATAAACAGTGCCGCCAGGCAACCCAAACCGGCAAAAGCGGCAAGAAATAGGGAGAACCACGAGCCGGGCTTGGCGGTGGTGGCTGCTTGAACCATTACCGGTTTACTCGGAAGCGATGGCATTTCGAGATTTGCATCTTTCGACGATCGCAATTTTTTATCATCGTCCATCGTCATCTTGAATCATGCAGCGGAAAGTCGTCACTCTGGCTGACATTGCGGTACGCGGCGGTGAACCACAGCCAGTTATCGCACTATTAAGTAGATGTTCGCATTCGGAAAGAAACAATCCCAGTTGCTCGATTGCATTGTATCGCGTTCGAGGTTCTGCACCAAAATCGTGAAATGGTTCGTTGTCCAGATTTAATCCGAAGGTCAGTGCGCCTTCAAGGGCTTCCAATATCGCGCAAATGCCGCCGTCGATCGAGGACAGGTATTCATGCACTTCGCGGTCAAACGAACGCCGTCGAACGAGAATTGACCGACAACATTGTACAAGCTCCTGACAACAAGTCAGCCAATCGTAATTGCTCAAACTACTTTTGTTCGGCTCATCCGATTCGCGTGCATTCGTATTCATTCGCGGCCTAATATACTATCGGTACGTTTCCAACTCGACAGCCTCCTCGGATCTCATGTCCACTCAGGGCAGTGGGCATGGCACCCGACGTGCAACGGATTCGATTTGCGTTCATTCGCGGCCAATCCTTTTTGTGGCATCACTCGACGAATTCCGGCTCGATCAATTTCGGAATCACTCCGGCCGCATGTCCTTCGCTCAGCAGCCGGCGCACCGCCTCGCGGCCGCGCGCGCCAAAGTCCAACGTCCAATCGTTGACGTACATGCCGACAAACTTATCCGTCAGGTCCGTATCCAAATCGCGACCGTACTTCATCGCATAGGCCAGGGCCTCTTGTCGGTGGGCCAGCCCATACTCGATGCTTTGCTTCAGCAGCCGGTTCACATCGCGAATGACCTCGGTGCCCAAATCCTTTCGCACACCATTCGCCCCCAGCGGCAGCGGCAAGCCGGTTTTCTCGTACCACCATTCGCCTAGGTCGACCGAGAGCTGCAAGCCCTGCTCGGCATAGGTGAGTTGTCCTTCGTGAATGATCAGTCCCGCGTCGATCTTTTCGCCGTGGTACTCGCCCGTCTGTGCGGCGACGATGATCTCGTCGAACGGCACCAGCACTTGCTTGAACTCTTGGCCCAAGCACATTCGTAGCGCGAGATACGCAGTGGTCAATGCGCCGGGAATTGCGATCGTCAGCCCGCGCAGCTGTTCGATAGTGTACTTTTGCTTGGCCACGACCATCGGCCCGTAGCGATCCCCCATGCTCGCGCCGCACGGGCAGAGCATGTAAATGTCGCTGAGATGGGCATACGCATGGAGACTGAGCGCAGTCAGCTCCAGCTCGCCGTCAAACGCGCGGCGGTTGAGCGTCTCGATGTCCACCAGTTCGTGTGTGAACTCGTACGCGCCGGTGTCGACCTTGTCGTTGGTCAACGCATGAAACATAAACGCATCGTCCGGGTCGGGGCTGTGGCCTACGCGGATGAGTTGTCGGGTGATGGTGGTCAAACAAAATCCTCCACAGAAATGCTAGTTCGGCTGCGCTTAGGATCTCAGCGAAACAAAAATCGTCTCGGCGACAACCTAACCGATTGATCGTGCGTTTGATAACCGCTTCGAACGTAGAACGGAATTCATTCCGTTTTGAATGGTCGGTCGATACTACAAAACGGAATGAATTCCGTTCTACGTGGAGTAGTCGTAATTGCAGCACGAATCCGAATTATTCCGCGACATGTCACAAATTCCCGAAAATGCGGAATAAATCCGACACGCGTTTGTCCTTAAGTGCTCGCTAACTGTCGTTGCTGTAATCACTTCCGTCGATCAACGCCGGTGTTGACCGCGCGAATTATTCCGCAAATGACGTGCTTTGAGTGCGCAAATTTCGCACAGCTCGGCGTTGGTTCCTCAATCGGGTGCGAAGCCATCCATCGCTCACTCTACCCGAACCGCCGACTTGATTTCAATGAGCGATTGGCGGTGTTCCGGCGTTACCATCGCCGGCATTACACGGATCGTAGGCCGGAATTCATTCCGGCTTCTGGCGATCGATCAATTATCAAGACGGAATGAATTCCGTTCTACGGCTCACTTCACTTCGCGCACGACCCGGAACCCCACCAACACATACCGCGTTTGCGGCGAGTTGTAATTTCGAAACGCCGCGCGGGCATATAGCGGCCAAGTGTGCCACGACCCGCCGCGGCGGATGCGCACCTTGCCCGCGTCGGGCCCTTGCGGATCGTCAGTCGGCGATTTGCCGTAGTAGTCTTCGCCGTACCAGTCAGAGCACCATTCCCAAACGTTGCCGTGCATGTCGTACAGCCCGAATTTGTTCGACGTAAAACTGCCGACCGGCGCGGTGAAGTCGTAACCGTCGCTGCTCTTGACGGCGTAGGACTGCCACTGTGGAAATAACTTGGCGGTATTCGAATCGTACATCGCCCCGGCTTTGGTCAGCGCCTCGGCATCGTCGCCAGAATTGAACCGCGTGGTGGTTCCCGCGCGGCAAGCGTACTCCCACTCGGCTTCGGTCGGCAGCCGATAGGTTTGCTTTTCTTTTTCGCTCAGCCATTTGCAAAACGCGTTGGCGTCGTGCCAGGTCACATTGACCACGGGGTGCGAATCCTCTTGCTTGAAGCCCGGGTTTTGCCACGAGTAGATCGGATTGCGGCCCTCGAAGTCGGATTTTTGAGGGTTGTATCCCCAGCCGCCGGTGCCGTCGCGCTCGGCGTCGGTCTTGTACTTGGCATCGGCGACGAATTTTTTGAATTGGGCGATCGTGACTTCGTGCGTGCCCAGGTACATCGGCTTGGTGATGCAGACTTTGTGCAGCGGCAGTTCATCGGTGAGTTTGTCGATGCGCTCGCGATCGTACTGCGGAAAGGCCTTGGCCAGCGCATCGGCCGACTCGTGGTTGCCCATCTGAAATTCGCCGGCGGGCACCAGGACCAACTTCATGCCGATCGAGTTCGTGATCGGCTTGGTGCTCGCGATTATGGTGTCGGTAGGCTTGACGTCGGCTTGCTTGATGACCGTGGCCTTCGAGTCTTTGCTTTCGGCCGGAGCTGTCGCAGTCGATCCTGGTTGAGTGAGCGCCATCCGCGCAGTAGCAATGACGACTACTAGTACCAGCCCAATCCGAACGATCAAACTCATGCGTTTCTCCTTAGCAAGAATGCTCGATGTCGTTGCGGTTGACTATTGCCCAGTGCCAAACGCGGTGAACGCCGTAGGAACAGTGCCGTAAGAATCCCGCCCGCCAGCAGCAGTACGCCGGCCGAGGGCTCCGGCACTGGAACGAGCAAGTAACTTCGTTCGGCGGCAAAAGGTTCCGGCGTAGTGCCTCGAACGGCAATCCAACCGGCATCGTTGATGGCGAAGGCTTCGCTGAGGTTCAATCCGTTCACATGGTAACCAACGAGCGGAATTCCGGTCAAAACCGTGTTCAAATCGACGATTGAATTGCCGTCCCACAGCACGGCACGATCGTTGCTCGATCCAACGATCAGCCCTGAATTATTGATGTCATTGGCCCACGAAGAGGCGGCCGGATCCAGCGTCGGCAATGCCGTCATCAGATTGTTTGCCCAACGAAATGCCCGCAGCCCGAGTGGCCCCCCCGATGCCTTGCCAACGACAACATTGGAATCGTTGATCGCGCGAGCATACGAGTCAAATCCGCCAGCGAGCGTTCCAAGATCTAGGGGCGTTCCCGTAGTATCCCAAAGGATGGCGCGCGTGGGTGACCCAACCATTGCACTTTCGCTCTCGCCAACAACGTATCCGGCAGCGTTGACATCGAAAGCCGCGCTCGTCTTCTCTCCGGGCAGGCCGAGATTGACGGCGACCGACTGATTCACGCCAGTCCACTTTGTTGCTTTGACCGGAGAGGTCGGGTATCCATCGGTATAGTAGGCCAGTGAATTCTGGTTGTGCGAATAGCCGACAACGACGCCTGCAGCGTTGACGCTCATTGCCGAGGAGTAGGGATACGACTCGAGTTGAGCTAAAGTGCGGGCGGTCCAATTTCCGGCCGAAAAGTCCCAAGCCGTAGCGACGAAGTTGTCCCCGGGAGGAGTAGCCTTTCGAGTTCGGCCTACGATCAAATTTGAGTCGTTAAGATCTCGCGCCGAACCCGCAACACCTCCGAGCAGCGGCAGCGGAGTCCGCGCAGCGGTTGCCGTCCAAGTCTGCGGCGATCCATCATTGCTGACGCCGTGTTGACCGGCAGTTCTTCCTGCCGAATTGAGTCCAAAAGGCTGACTGGAAAAACCATTTCCAAGATCGATTAATTGATAAAGCGATGCGGCCGAAACCGCTCTCGCTCCGAAGAACATGAACACCATCCACAAGAAAATCTTAAAACGCATTGAGCGGCCCCTCTTGGTTAAATTGCATGATGAGTCACTCTCGGGCGGTGACAGCTTGCCTAGCATGATTACCCGAGCGAACTAGGTCAAGGTTCGCGCATCAGGGGTACATGGTGTCCAGCGTTTCGCTGGCGTCGCCGATGATGACCAGGACTTTTTCGTGCATGATGGTAGGCCGGATTATTCGTAGGCTGGAATTTATTCCGGCTTGTCTTGGTGATTGTAGGCCGGAATTTATTCCGGCTTGCTGCATTGTCGTTCAATAATACGCGTCGTACTTGATTCGTCCTCGCAACTAATTTCCAACGTACACTTCAGCTTTTGCGATACTAATGGACGGAATAAATTCCGTCCTACTTCCGGTCGCGAACAAACCGCACGCGACAACCCCGCGCCACGGTCTCGGTTGTCTCGGGCTGCTTGCCGGTAAGCGCGGCATCGATTGCTTTGGCCACGTAGCTCTCGGCCAGCTTGCCCCCTTCCTTTTCGTCCATCGCGCCCATGTAAATGACTTTGCGATTTTTATCGAGCACGAAGAACTCGGGCGTGAAGATCGCCCCGAACTGCTTGGCGATTTCTTGCGACTCGTCATAGAGATACGGGAATGTGAAGCCCAGCTTTTCGGCCTTCTTTTTCATGGCCGGTGGCAAATCGTCCTTCACACGATTGACGTTGATCGCCACGACCGCCACTTTGCGATCGGCATAAGTTTTCGCAAGTTCTAGCAGCGGCGCTTCATAGGCCACGGCCGTCGGGCAACTGTTGCAAGTGAACACGACCACCACCGCCGTAGCGTCTTTCAGATCATCGAGCGAATGGGGCTTGTCATCAACGACGTTCGTCAGGGCTTTCCAATGTGGCGCACTATCGCCGATTTTTAGCACTTCGTTGTACTTGCCGGCCAGGGCCGGTGCGCTGAGTGACACCAGCATTACGGCCGTGAGGGCGATGATTTTGTACATGAAAGTTCGAGTTGGTTACACTAGAAGTGTTCGTCAGGATCAGACTTGAACACGGATCATACCATGCCCATTCGTACTGCTGCCACCGTTTTCGTCGCCATGTCGTCCCAGCTGCTGTTCGCTGCCACCAGCTCCCGTGCGGTCGAATCGACCGACGAAAAAATTCCGCCGGCCCTCTCCGAGTACAAGGGCCGCGAAATCGCGCAGACTATGCATTACTTGGGCGCTGCCTGGCTAACCCGCGATGTCCGCGAGCGCGAAGAAGAATGCAGCACCATGCTGAAGAATCTCGGCGTGCGGCCGGGGCAGATCGTTTGCGATATGGGCTGCGGCAACGGCTTCTACACGCTGCAATTGGCCGAGATGGTCGGCGATAAAGGGCAAGTTTTGGCCGTCGACATTCAACAGCAAATGTTGCGGCTGCTTGAAGCCCGGGCCGAGAAAGCCAAGCTCAAGAACATCAAACCGATCCTGGGCAGTCTGGTCGACCCGCGCTTGCCCGAGGGAAAGGTCGATCTGATTTTGTGCGTGGATGTCTATCATGAGTTTTCGCACCCCGAGCAGATGCTCGCGGCGATGCGTAAATCGCTGGCTCCGAACGGACGAATTGTGTTGGTCGAATTTCGCGCCGAGGATCCGAAGGTGCCTATCAAGCCGCTGCACAAAATGAGCAAGGAACAAATAGTAAAAGAGTTCGAGCCGAACGGTTTCAAGTTGGTCGAACAATTCGACAAGCTGCCCTGGCAGCATATGATGTTTTTTGAGCGGAAGTGAAGAAGGGGGCAGGGACCAGGGGTCGGGGGTCAGGGCG
>JAYTAU010000513.1:0-8405 GCA_043737375.1 Planctomycetia bacterium | reverse complement strand
ACGAAATGTTGGCTATGTTTGCGGCGCGTGGCGTGCGACCGTCGCAACCGCTGCTGTACATTGCCAACCCACTGATTGTGGCGAGCAACCTGTTGCCGATGTACTGCGGCTCATTGTTTGACCGCGTCGATCAGCCAGTGAGTGTGATCATTTTTCCATTGCTTACTTTTGTGTTGAGCGTACTCGCGACCTTCATCGTGGAAATGTTCCGCTATCGCGAAGCGGGACACAGCACCGCGCGGTTAAGCGCGAGTGTGCTGGCGTTGAGCTACGTCGGTCTGTTACTCAGTTTCGTCGTGCAATTACGGATATTGGGAACGAATTCGAGTCCGTTAAATCTCAGCTTCATCGACCATCTGGCATTGTTGCCGCTGCTCTCGACCATCGCAATCGTCAAGCTTGGCGATATTGGGGCGTACACCACTGGCCGGCTGTTCGGACGGCATAAGATGACGCCAACTCTTAGCCCGGGCAAAACTTGGGAAGGTGCTGCCGGAGCAATGCTCGGCGGAGTGATTGGAAGCACGGCTCTATTGTACTATTCGTTTCGCGAACACAGTGCCGAGGGGTTTGTTCGATGGGCCATCTACGGCGCCATTCTCGCTATCGTCGGTCTGCTGGGCGACTTGGCCGAGTCGCTGCTCAAGCGCGATAACGGCCGCAAAGACTCCAGCGATTGGATGCCAGGTTTCGGCGGAGTGCTGGATTTGCTCGACTCGATCCTGTTTGCCGCACCCGTGGCGTATCTCTGCTGGCTCTCGGGGTTAGTGTCCTAAGCCGCGCGTGTAGGAGGTGTCTCCGACGCCGATCAGGGCAATGCACTTGCGGCGCTACAAGCTTGCACTAAACGCATGTAATCAACGTAAACCATTAAACTAACGCTAGTTACGCGCTAATGCGTCCCCCTGCTCCACGCCCGGCGCACAATCGGGTATAGTTAAGTGGTTGATATTACCCTATCGGTAGAGGCTGGTCGTGCGCGCCGGCATCTTGGCTTGATGAACGAAAACAACATTTCGGTAGTCGATTCGAAAACGCTGCTGGCGTTGTTCGGGCCGCGCGACCAATATCTCCGCAAGATTCGCAGCGCCTTGGGCGTGGTGATCTCGGCGCGGGATGGCCGCATCCATATCGAGGGCGAAGAACGCGCCGTCGCTCAGGCCACTTCGGTACTCGAACAGCTCAAGGCCATTGCTCAGCGGACGGGTGAATTGGCCCCGCACGATGTTGCCAAAGTACTCTCGCTAGTGACCGGTCAGCCGGTTACCAACGATCATGCCCCGATCGAGGGCCTTTCGTCGGGCAAGCTGGTCAAACCGCGCACGCCCGGTCAAGCCGAATACGTCAAAGCAATCATCGAACACGATCTGGTATTTTGTAACGGCCCGGCCGGAACGGGCAAAACCTATTTGGCCGTGGCGATGGCCGTTTCCGCACTTCGGCAAGACCGGATTCGCAAAATCGTGCTGGTCCGACCCGCGGTCGAAGCCGGCGAGAGCCTGGGCTTTTTGCCTGGCGACTTACAAGCCAAGATCAATCCGTATCTGCGACCGCTGCTCGATTCGCTGCGCGAGATGATGGATTACGAGCTGGTCAAGCGGCTGACCGATCAAGACATCATTGAAATGATTCCGCTGGCCTACATGCGGGGCCGCACGCTCAACGACGCGTTTATCATTCTCGACGAAGCGCAAAACACGACCGTAGCGCAGATGAAAATGTTCCTCACGCGCATGGGCCAGAATAGCAAGATCGTGGTCTCCGGCGATACGACGCAAGTCGATCTGCCCGCGCATACGCGGAGCGGGTTGATCGATGCGATCGGGCGGCTGCGCGGAATCGAGGGCTTTTTCGAAGTGAAGCTGGGCCGATCGGACATTGTGCGACATCCGTTGGTGCAAAAGATCGTCGAAGCGTACGATCAAGACGACGATGGGCCAAGCAAGCGTAAACGCTCGAAAGCCGAATGACGAAGCACGTATGGCCAATGACGCAGAAGTACAATGTCGAAATTCAAATGTCGAAGGAAATCCGAAAGACAAATGTCGACGCCATCGTATTTTGCAAAGGTAAACAATTGAATTAATTTTGGCTTTTGAATTTCGTCATTCATTCGTCATTTGATTTTCGTCATTCGACTTTTGATCGGCACAGTTAAACCTCCAGTAGTCGACTACCACCGCATGTCCACCAGTGGGCAACGCCGAACCCGCATCGAACGCGTCAGCGCGATCGAATTGCCGCCCAACTTGTGGGAACGGCTGTTCGAGCGCGTACAACACGCCGATGTTTGGTTGCGGATGGCGATTTGCGCCGGGGCAGCATTGACGATGTGGGTTATGATCGGCGGCTGGAACCCGCCGTTCGGTTATCGCACCGGCTGGACTCCGCCGCGCGATATCGTCTGTCGGACTTCGTTCTCGATTCCGAATATCAAAGAAACGGACGACGCGCGCGATCGCGCCCGCAATCAGGTGCGGTATGTCTATGCACACGATCCGGCGGAGTTGGTGCAGTTGCGCGGCAAGTTAATCAACACCATCAGCCAGATCGGCGTGGCGGAAAAAGCGGCCGATCTGCCCAGCGGGGTGCTGCTATCCTTTCTGCCGCCGCCGATGGATAACGTCAAGCCGCCGACGCCCGAGCAACTCGACGAGCAATTCCTCAAGCTAAAAACACTAGTCGATACCAAAGAAAAACAAGCTGCCTTCGATCGCAAATTGGCTTCGGCCTTTGCCGGGATCGAAAAGAACGGCATCGGCCTGCCACAAAAACTGGCGGCCGAAACAAACCGCTTTCCCGCCCCAATTCAGGGCGATCAGACCAAGCTCGAAACGCATCCGCCGGGCGATTCGAAATGGCCCTTGGTCGTCAACATTGCGGAAATTTTGCCCGATGCGGCCGCCGCGAATTTATTCAACCAACTGAAGGGGGAGTTCGGTTTGGATGTCGGTCAGTCGCTGTTTACTTGGATCAAGCCGCAGCTGCCCGCTTCGACCATCACGTTGGATACCGCTGCCACGGTTGAGGCACGCGATCGCGCCGCGGAAAAAGTCGAAGTCATTCCGACTCCATATAAGGCCGGCGAAGTCGATCTGGCGACGGCGGGCGTGCCGCTCGATCTCAAGACGATCGAATTGCTTCGAACCGAGTACAACGCCGATCTTGCCCAGCGCGGCTTTACCGATAAACTGGTTCGCTCGCTCGCAGTGTTGGGGATGTTTTTCGCACTCTATACGCTGAGCGGATTCTATATTTATTTTCGCGATCGGCGATTGCTGCTGAATCTACGCAAGTTCACCAGCCTGATCGCGCTGTTCGTCATCTCGGTCGCGCTCACTCAAATGGCTTCGGGCGACAACCTCCGCGCCGAAATGATTCCGATTTTGTTGTTCGGCATGACAGTCGGAATTGCCTACCACCAGGAATTGGCGCTGCTGTTAACCTCGGCTTTGGCTTTGGTCGTGGTCGTATCGTTGGGGCAGACGCTGGCCGACTATGTGATTCTGCTCAGTGCGTCGGCCACGTCGATACTTTTGCTCGGCCGCATTCGCACGCGCAGCCGGCTGATTTATGTGGGCCTGATTGCCGGTGCCGTGGCGGCGCTCACTGCGATCGGAGTCGGCGTCGTGAACAATCAGCCGCTCAATATGGCGCTGCTCAATATGGCGTTGGTCGATGGTGCCTGGGCGATTGTAGCCGGTTTTCTGATGACCGGGCTGCTACCGTACATCGAAAAAGTGTTCGACGTCTTGACCGACCTGCGATTGCTTGAAATCGGCGATCCTTCGCATCCGCTTTTACAAGAACTTGTCCGCCGCGCCCCGGGCACTTACAACCATTCGATCAACGTCGCGTCGTTGGCCGAAGCCGCCGCCGAATCGATCGGCGCGCGCGGGCTACTGGTGCGGGTCGGCGCGTATTTTCACGACATCGGCAAGATGCTCAAGCCCGGCTACTTTGTCGAAAATCAAGCCGGCGAAGCCAATCGGCACGACTCGCTGGTGCCGGCCATGAGCACATTGGTGATCATCGCGCATATTAAAGATGGCGCGGATCTGGGGCGACAGCATTCGTTGCCGCAACCGATCATCGATTTTATTCAACAGCACCACGGTACGACGTTGGTCGAGTATTTTTTTCGGCGCGCTAGTGCGCAAAGCGAAGCCGACCCCAACGGCACCGAGGTCGACGAAAGTTCGTTCCGCTACCCAGGGCCTAAGCCGCAAACCAAGGAAGCCGGCGTGTTGATGATTGCCGACGCGGCCGAGAGTGCCAGCCGCACGTTGGTCGACCCGACTCCGGCCCGGCTCGAAAGCCTGGTTCATGAACTGGCGATGAAACGTCTGATCGACGGGCAGTTCGACGAGTGCGGGCTGACATTGCAAGAGGTCAACACCATCGAAGATAGTTTGGTTAAATCCTTAACGGCCGTTTATCACGGCCGCGTGAAATACCCGCACCAACACACGGCGTGAGAGATGTGAGGCTGGAGGCTAGGAGTATGAGGCTTGAGGGTCGGGAAATTGATCGCGGAGTCATGTTGCACATGAAGTCTTGAGTTGTCGTCACTAATCCAAGCTGCTGGGCCTAAGCTCCAGTCCGAGCCCCAAACCACCAGTCTCCAGTCTCAAGCCTCAAACCCCTAACATGTACGCCATCGACATCACCATCGAGCATGACAGATTCGCGGTCGACGAAAACCGTTTGCGCGAAGCAGTGCGCGCCATTCTCACCGAAGAGGGCATCGCCTCGGCGACGATCAGCGTGGCCGTGGTGGATGACGCGACGATTCACAATATCAACCGCGAATTTTTGAGCCACGATTATTCGACCGACGTTATTAGTTTTGTGCTGGGCGAGGATGGCGGTCATTTGGACGGTGAAATCGTAATCAGCGCCGATACGGCGATCGCGTCGGCCGGATGTTTTGGTTGGGCAGCCGAGCACGAGCTTTTGCTGTACGCCATTCACGGCGCGTTGCATTTGGTCGGCTACGACGACTTGAGCGAGCAGACATTGACTGAAATGCGCGCCCGAGAGCGGCATTATCTGGCCTACTTCGGCCTGCAACCTCGATATGACGACATGCGTGAAACAACGACCGCCGAAACCGTTGCGGCAGGAGAATCCGCATCGTGACGTTGGTCCTGGTTTTGTTGACAGCCCTGGCGGTGTTGATTGCTGCGTTTGGTTCGGCGGCTGCCAAAGCACTACAGGCTTTCTCGCACAATAAGCTTGAAGATCTTTGCCAAGCGCGCCATCAAATGCCGCTGTTCGAGCGAATTTTGCGCCGCCAAGAAGAAGTC
Source organism: Planctomycetia bacterium (assembly GCA_043737375.1). GTDB lineage: Bacteria > Planctomycetota > Planctomycetia > Pirellulales > JALHPA01 > JAWXCH01. Next base: position 3,096 of record JAYTAU010000513.1, on the reverse strand, counting down.
ACCCTGGCCGCGGAAAGCTTACGCGTCATCTCCACGGCCATCGCGGTTGCGTTGTTGGTCGGTTGGCTTCAGAACGCCTGGCAATGGGATCAGGACGACCTGTATCAGGCGCTGGCGGTCGATGCGGTCTGGCTCATCACGTTTCTGTTTGTATTGCTGGGCGCGTTGATCTGGCTGCCCGATGCCGTGGCGCGGATCTGGTCCGAACGGTTCTTATTGTTCAGCTGGCCGACGCTCAACGCGGTCTCGCTGGTGTTGGCACCCAGTATCTGGGGTGCCTGGCTGACGGAACGTGCGTTGCGTTGGCTCTCGGGCCATCCGCCGCAAGCCAACACGGAGCAAGAACTCGAGGATGAATTGCTGTCGATCGTTACCGAAGGGCATCGAGAGGGTTTGCTCGAAGAAGATGCGCGAGAGATGATCGAAAGCGTGATCGAACTGTCGCAAGTCCCGGTCGCGCAGATCATGACCCCGCGGACCTACATGATTTCGATGCATGTCGATACGCCCTGGGATCAGGCCGTCAAGTTCGTGATCGACTCCGGCCATTCGCGCATCCCAATCTACGGAAAATCGAAAGAAGAGATCGTCGGTATTCTGCACTCGAAAGACGTGCTGGCCGAGTTGGCACGCCAGGACTCGCAACCAAGGACTATCGGTAAAATTTTGCGTCAGCCCTTCTTCGTGCCTGAAAGCAAGAAGGTCGACGAACTGTTGCCGGAGTTTCAGCTTAGTCGGAATCACATGGCGATTGTGTTGGACGAATACGGCGGCGTGTCCGGCGTGGTGACGATCGAAGACGCGATCGAGGAGATTGTGGGTGAAATTGCCGACGAGTACGACGATGCCCTGGTCGACGGCATTAAGTCACTCTCCGATAGTTCATGCGAAGCGCTGGCTCGCGTGCGTATCGAAGAAATCAATCAGCGGCTAGGGCTGGCACTGCCCGAGGATCAAGAGTTCGACACGATCGGCGGTTTTGTGTTTCATGAGTTCGGCCGCATTCCCAAAGTCGGCGAAGAGTTGGTCCGCGAGAAAGTAAAAATTCGGGTACTCGATGCCAGTCGCAATCGGATCGACCGCGTGGCGATCGAGGTTTTACGGCCCAGCCCCGAACCGCTGGACGAAGTCGGTGTGCCGAACGAACAATAAAGTTCTCGCGCCAAGGCGCCGAGACGCAAAGGAAAGTTAACCACGAAACACACGAAAGAGGAGGGAACAGAGAGATGACTTATTTCGACGACACTCCGCAATTACTATTACAGCGTCAATCTGGGATTGTCGAGTAGCCGATCTCGTGAGAGATCGGGGGACCTGGTTGTCATCGGCGTCTCATAGGGCGCGCCCGAGGTCTCACGACCTCGGCTACATCGATTCCACCTGTCAGCGTACGGTTGACGCTGTACTAGCATTTAGCTCTTCCCGACTGACGTGATTGAAGTACGCGGTTCGAAAATACACTCCGTTCCCTCCTGTTCAATCCTTTCGTGTCTTTCGTGGTTCAATAATTCTTCCGTGGTCGCACTGCCAATGTCTGCCGAAAAAGCCACGGCTCTGGTGCTCAAACTGGTCGATTTCAGCGAGACCAGTGCGATCGTCACGCTGTTCACTCGCGAGTTTGGCAAACTGAGCGGTCTGGCCAAAGGAGCGAAGCGTCCCAAAGGTCCTTTCGAGTCTGCCCTTGACCTGTTGGGCCAATCTCGCATAGTGTTCCTCCGCAAATCATTCGGAGCGCTCGACCTGTTGACCGAGGCCAAACTGGAAAAGCGTTTTCGACCCCGCGGACGTAACCTGGCTTGTCTTTACGCGGGCTACTACATTGCCGAACTACTGATTGCACTGACGGACGAATACGATCCGCACCCCGAGCTGTACGATGCGGCTGTCGAGGCCCTGGCCGATTTGGCTATCGACCGATTGACTGCCGCAACCGTGCTGCGGTTCGAATTGATTGCGTTACGCGCGTTGGGACATTTACCTTCGTTCGATACGTGTGCCGAGTGCGGGGCCAAGGTGCCCGGCACAGGGCGAACGACATTTGGACTATTGGCGGGCGGAGTGCTGTGTGTGAATTGCCGCGTCGGCAAGCGACAACTGATTTTGGTGAATCCGGCAGTGCTAAAAACATTGCATGATTTTGCGCATACGGAAGGCGATGCATGGCGATCGTTGGAGTTGACGCCGGCCACGCGCGGCGAGTTACGCGGAGTATTGAATCGTTACCTGGCGCACCTGCTCGGCCATAAGCCGCGCATGCATCAGTATTTGGGCACACTGACGAGTTAAGAATTAGACCAACGACCGTTGTAGGAGCGGATTCCCATCCGCGACTTGATGGATTGTCGCCGATGGGAATCGGCTCCTACATTTTGGGTCGCCGATAGGAATCGGCTCCTACAGGAAATCGCACCGTGGGCAAGGAAGTCCGTATGCAAGCCAAGCGTAACGACCCGATGCAAGAGGATTCGCGACCGCTGCAATGGTCGCGAACGAGATGCTTAGTTGCGCGGTGCGCGCGGCCGGCCCGCGCGGCGTTTTGCGCCGGATTAGTGCTGTTCGCAGCATTCTCGGGCTGCTCATGGATTCAACGTAGCGTTGTGAATTCCGAAGCATTCACCTCGCAACGTCAGCCGGGGACGGCCCGCGAAGGCACGATTCGAGCCGCTTACGAAGAACCGGCGAAGTCGCAAGTGGTCACGCCCGAAGCTCAGCAGGAGGAAACCTCGGGGTGGGAACTATTCACCGCCGAAAACCTCAGCAAATCATTCAAAAAGAGCATCGGCCGCGGTCCCAACGAGAAGTATGCGCGCGAGCGTTTTCAAGAAGGCGAGCAACTCTTCACCGCGAAAAAGTACAAGGAAGCTGCCGACAAATATGCCGAAGCCGCCGAGCGTTGGCCGGAATCGTCGCTCGAAGAGGACTCGCTGTTCATGCAAGGCGAGAGCCACTTTTTTAACGACAAGTACAGCGACGCCAGCGATGCGTACGTCGAACTAATGAAGAAGTACGCGAACTCGCGTCATCAAGACAAAGCGGTGCAACGCCAGTTTGCCATCGGCCAGTATTGGATCAAGGCCGATCAGAGCAACCCCGACT
>JAYTAU010000512.1:0-3420 GCA_043737375.1 Planctomycetia bacterium | reverse complement strand
ACAGCTCAGAAACGTGTCGCTATTCAACGCATTGGCGTACTGTGCGAGCATCACCGGATTGAATGGTCGATTGGTCGTCGAGAAGATAAACGACGGATCGCACACGTCCATCATCAGCGGCGGGTCGAACCGCTCGCGGGTAATCGTCTGCACGACCTTGCCGTCTGCATCGCGGTCCATAATCTCTTGGGATTGCTCACCGCCAATCGCGAATGACCAGCCTTGCACCGGTTGCTCATCGTCGTTGCTCGGCTCTTGGATGGGTCGCGATTGATAGCGTGCGACACATTTCCGTTGCGTGGGACCGACTTCCGTAACGGTCGAGCTGACGCATTCCAGGGCCGAACTATCGGGATGTACCGATAGGCCCGCACGCGGGAAATAGCCGGAATCTTCGACTCTAGTGACCGTATCATTTGACGGGTCACTAATCAGCAGCGTAGACTCGATGGTTGCCTCGAAGCTGACTTGCCGTTTGATTGGGTCAAACGAGCGCGTAATATCACTCTGATAAGTGATTGCCAGCGATCCGGGGATTACAGACATAATTGGTGACGCAATTGCTTAAATATCAATGTTCATCGTGCGGCCATTCGCGGGATGTTCCCGACGATTACGACGGCCGCACATTCCCTTGCCCCAAGTGCCAACACAAAAACACTCCAAACACATTGGCCCCGAATGGCATTACCGAAAGGCAGGGATGGTTGGTGATTTACTTACTGTCCATCATCGCCGCGCCGATTGTCCTAGCCTTTGTCATCCTTTGCGGTCGATTGATTTATTGGTTGATCTGGTCGAATTAAGCCACGTTGACAATCTCGATTTGAGGATTATTTACATCCATAAGTTTTTCCAAGCGTTCGAGCGATTTCTTACTGCCTTCCGCTGCCTTAGCGGTTCGCTCGCGATGTTTTGCGGCTTGCTGTTCAGCCGCAGACAGATTCCCCCGACCCATCGTGGTGAACCGCCCCTCGCTGGCCTGTAGTCCGCCTGCACTGCCGCCCAGCTTGGCCTTCTCGCGTTCGGCTAAAATCCCTTCGATGGTCAAACCGCCTTTGGCCACTGGATTGATTAAGTCCATTAACCGACCACGCTCGCGACCGAACGTTTTGGCGTCGAGAAAACCGGATTTGCCAAGCACGTTGACGCGGCCCAACTCGGCTTGTAGTTTTTCCTTGGGACTGAGGTTTCGCTGAACTATCTCTTGTGCCTCGCGCAATGCCGCAGCCGTCGATTCGGCAATCTGTTGATTGACCGCTGCGATACCCTCCTGAATGCGGTTCATGCCCCCTTTGCCGGCGTTCATGACGTCACCACCAGCAGCCCGGCCGACGCTACTTAGCAAGCTGCCGACACCACCGACACCAGCTTGCAACAGCCGTCGATGCTGCAAACCCTCGACCTCTTTCAAGCGTTGTAGACGCTCGCCGTCGATACGTGATTTGTCCCGCTGAGCAGTCGCTAGTTCGCGGTTATAGTTTTTCGTGCCTTGGTCTAACGCCCAGCCTTGGTCGAGTCCCGGCGATTCGGCTCGCAGTCGGTCGGCATAACCTTGCGGCCCGGCGTCTTGGACTGCGAACAGCCGTTTCGCGGCGTCGTCACTGGCCTTTTTGGTGGCCGCGTCAAATTCGTCAAACGCTGTCGACTCAACATTAGTCAAGCCGTCAAGCTTCATGTTTTTCGGGTTCATCGCTCGCCCGAATTTATTGTGGGCGTCGTTGCTAAGTTTATTAAGCTCGACCCGTGCGGCCTTGGCGTTGTCCTCGAATTCCTTCAACGATTCAGAAAACTTGGGCACCGGACCAAAGGCTAATTCGCGCAAGCTCTGATGCAGGCCGTGTAGCGATTCGGCGAAACCGAAAGTCGCATCTTTGCCGCGCAAGGCAACGTCGGCAATCGAACCGAGACCGACCGCAGCCCCGCCAATCAATCCAGCACGACCAAAAATCCCCAGCGAACCGGCCAAGTCGCCAAGTAAGTTTTTACCGAACACACCTTTGAACACACGACCTTGGGTAGTGAGACTGGATAAATTGCTTTTGGCAGAATTAAACGCCGCCCCAGAATCGTCTTTGCCGTTGATTTTTATTGTTACGTCGTTAGCCATCGATCCTCAACTTTGCTTTCCAGTAGTTTTCTTCAGTCCGAATGAATCTCGCCGCGTCGATAAAACCTTTGGATTGGTCCAACACACCGCCGATAACTGGCGCATGTCCGACCGCATACTCGCCCGCGCAGGTGATCGCTTCCCAGGTATCGCTGTCCACAATCTTGTACGGACATTCCGCAATTTCTACCTTGCCGCTGTCCTGGCAGTCCGCACAACCATTGCCGCCACACGTGTTGCATTCCAGTTCCAACGGCTCGCTTACACTGGGGCAGTCGATACACTTGTTAGGCTTGCAGGCTCGGCAGACTTGTCCGTACCGGATGGCTGTGGCGAGTCTAATTTTTTTTTATCGTTGGCCGTGAATCGCATCACCCTGAACAGCTTGACGATCACTTCCTCTACTTCATGTGGCGTCAAAATATCGTCCAGTTCCGTTGCGTTAAATTCTCGGCTTATGTTTTTCCAACCGACTAAATTGCACTGCGCCGCTTCGCACGCGACGGACAACTGGTCGGCATTCGGTAGATCGCTCTTGTCAATCACCGCTTGAAAATGCCGGAACTCGCGCACGGTCATGGCGCGATACAACAGCGTCGGCTGCTCGCTATCGGGTCGGCTTTCGTCGCTGGCTAATACGACGCGGATACGTTGCTCGGGATCTAGGCAAATCATGCGGTCACGTCGAAGGTAATGGACATTTCGTCATCGCCCGCCGCTGCGGAACGATTGCACTCGAACGTTACTTCGTGAGTCTCTAGATCGTTTCGATTGCCTTCCTGCGGGGTCTGCAATTGGCAGGCGGGTGCCGAGAAGGACACGCCGAGATTGCTTTCCGACAAGGCCCACGAAATCGCTCGCTGCGTCCGATTCGCAAAGTCCGTGAACCACGGCAGCGTTGCGATCAATTCGCTTTCGGGGTCGATCGTGATCGTCGGTTGGCGACCGGTGATAATCGCACTGCGATAACCGCTAGCCGTGCTGGAGTCTTCGCGCATGACGACCTGATTGCCCATATCAAACGTGAGTGTGCTGATCTTCGGCGCATATGAGCCGACTGCCAAAGCACTCGACACAAATCGAACCGGCTGCGTGGTCGGGTAGGTCGGCGCGATGATCGCCACGTCGGTCGGGTCGGTCCAAACGCCGCTGAACGTCCAAGCAATCCGGCCAGGCTTACCAGACTCGAACGTCCAAACACCGTTGCCCATGCAGCCGCTTAGCTGCTTGTATACGCCGTCCTGAAAGCCGCCGATGGTCAATGTCTTCACGTTGCTGCCCGGTGCCTCTGTGCGAGGCGTATAGACGTT
>JAYTAU010000511.1:0-8421 GCA_043737375.1 Planctomycetia bacterium | reverse complement strand
GTATAAGCATTCACTCCGCACTTCGAACTACACACTCCTCACTTCCTAGACGATCACCGACGTGAGTGCTCGAAATTCAGGGTCGTTGCGAATCGGGTCGAAGTCGGTCTCGGCGTTGATCAATAGCCGATACTGGCCGTCGAGCTTCAGGGCGTACTCCAGAAAGTCGATCGCCTTGCGATTGTTCCTCGCCAAGCTCCAGTAGCAAGCCAGGTTGTAATACAGAATGGCCGCATCGGGCTCTTCCTCTTTGGCGGCTTCGAGGGCCTCGATCGCCATATCCAAGCGATTGACTCGCTTATAACACCAACCGAGCGCCAGCCAGATGTGGATGTTCTTGGGGTCAAGTTGCGCGGCCTGTTCCAAAGGCGAAAGCGCCTCGGCAAAGCGGTTCATGGTACGAAATGCCTGACCGCGCAAGAACAGGGCATCGGGACTTTCGACCGCGGAGCCGCGTAAGCGGTCAAGCGAGGCAACGGCCCGCCCAGCCAACTGACAGCGGCGTTCGTCGGAGAGCGGCCATTCGTCGTTAAACAGCACGGCCAGGTCGAGATACCCTTCGGCCTCGCGTAATATCTGTTGACGGCGGATGCGGTCGGTGCCGGACACTGCCAGTTCCTCCGATGCGGCCTGTTCCTCGGACGCTGCCGTTGCAACAGGCAAAACCTGATGCAACACGAAAAAGCTGTCGACCAAATGCTTCGCCTGCTGCTGCCAACGTTGCGACATGCCAGTGCCAATTCCCGAGGGGTTCGCCTGGGATCCGGCGCGATCATTCCCCTCTGCTAGTTTAGTTTACTCGGAGAACGCCGGAAGCCAAATGCCAGGAGTTTAATTTCCTAAGCAATCATGAATTTTCCCGCGACAAATCGCGTCGCGGCGTTCTTGCAAAGCCGCGCGACGGATTCGCAATAACTAGCATCTGATACGCGAACCAACCAGAAAAGTTCAACGAGAAAGGGCATCACCCGTCAGCCCCCGGCTTCGCCGGGAGAAAAAAACTTTCACGTTAACGCAGCCGTTGCCAAGCAGCGAGTACTGCTTCAACACCGGCGACCGGCGCTTGGCAGACGAAGTTCTCGCAGATGAATACGGTCGGCTCGGCGAGCAGAGAAGATTGGGGATTGCGGGATGAGGCTTGAGGCGTGAGGCCTGTGACTAGGGGCTGGGTACGTCCCGCGAACATGGGATCGAGGGCTGCGGATCGTGTTGCGTCGGTCTGGTCATTTCGGGATCGAAACGCCACGACTTTGTTCGGCACGAACTGCTGCCGCAGCGACTGCAGTATCTTTTGTGTCGCGGCACTGTCGAGTTCGCCCAGAATCACGATTTCGGGCGTCGGGCCCAGGTACATATCGAGCGCTAGCAGCATCTGTCCTGCCGCGGTCGGATGTTTTTGCATCAGTCCGACCGCGCTGCGCATGGCACCCAAAGCTGCGTCGACGTATTCGCCACGGCCGGTCAGCTTTCCGAGCCGCACCAGCGCAGTCGCCGCCATCGAGTTGCCGCTGGGCGTGGCACTGTCTTGAATGTCCTTTTGCCGCGAGATGAGTTGTTCGTGATCGTCGGCGGTGAAGAAAAATCCATCGCCTGCAGCATCGCCAAAGTGCGTGATCATTTGCCCGGCCAACTCGACCGCAGCTTCAATGTATCGCTCGTCAAAGCCCGCTTCGTACAAACTGACCAGCCCATTAATCAGGCAAGCGTAATCGTCTAAGAAAGCATCAAGTTTGGCTTGCCCGGCGCGCCAGGTGTGCAGCAGCCGACCATCGGGGCGGCGCATGTGGGTTAGTATAAAATCGGCCGACGCGGTGGCTGCTTGCAAGTAGCGCGGTTCATCGAGCACATTGGCGGCTTGCGACAGGGCGTCGATCATCAGTCCGTTCCAGGCGACGAGCACTTTGTCGTCTCGTCCCGGGCGGATCCGCGATTCGCGTGCAGCGAACAACTTAGCGCGATCCTCGGCCAAATGTTCACGGAGTTGATCGGGATCAAGCCCGCGCAGTTTCGCACACTGCTCGATCGACTTGGGTAAGTTGAGAATGTTCTCGCCTTCGAAGTTGCCGCTGTCGCTGACGTCGTACACGTAGCAGAACACGGTCGCGCGCTCGCTGCCCAAGAGTTGCTCGATTTGCTCGGGCGTCCAAACATAAAACGTGCCTTCGTGCCCTTCGCTGTCGGCGTCTTCGGTGCTGTAAAAGCCGCCGGCCGGATCGGTCATGTCGCGCAGAATGTAGTCCGCCGTCTCGCGGACCACGCGCGAGAAATCGGCGTTACCGCTCGCCAGGTAGCCTTCAAGATACGCCATGATCAATAGCGCGTTGTCGTACAGCATTTTTTCGAAGTGCGGCACCAGCCAGCGTTCATCGACACTGTAGCGATGAAAGCCGCCGCCGAGCTGATCGAACATTCCGCCGGCCGCCATTTTGTCGAGCGTATGCGTGGCCATCTGCAGCACGGATGCGGCGAGGGACGAGGCGAGAGGCTGGGGGTGTGAGGCTTGAGGCTGGAGGCTCGGGGCTGGAGGCTGGGGGCTTGAGGCTGGGGGTGTGAGGCTAGAGGCTTGAGACTTGGGAGCAGGGGATTTGGAGTTCATCCGTTTCCAGATTCGCAGCAACAACCGAATGTCCATCGGATGCGGAAACTTTGGCGCGCCGCCGAAGCCGCCGTGCCGCGGATCGAAATTCCGTTCGAGCGCCGCGCTGGCTGCAAACAACAGCTTCTCGGTAAGTTGCTCGTTTGTTCCCAAACCGGCGGGCGCGCCCGACGATTGCAAGTGCTTGGTCAACTCGGCGGCTTGGGCCAGCGCTTGGTCGCGACGATTGTGCCAAGCATCCGCCACGGCCAACAACACCTGATCGAAGCCGGGCATGCCTTGTTTGTTAGTCGGCGGGTAGTACGTGCCGCCGTAAAAGGGCTGAAGCGAGGGCGTCAGAAACATCGACATCGGCCAACCGCCGCGACCGGTGAGCAGTTGCACGGCGTTCATGTAAATGGCGTCAATGTCGGGCCGCTCTTCGCGATCGACCTTGATATTGACGAAGTGCTGGTTCATCAACGCGGCGATTGGGTCGTGCTCGAAACTCTCGTGCTCCATCACATGGCACCAGTGACAGGCCGAATAACCGATCGACAAAAAGATCGGCTTGTCCTCGGCCTTGGCGCGCGCAAGCGCTTCGGGCCCCCAGGGATACCAGTCCACGGGGTTGTTTTGATGCTGCAGCAGATAAGGGCTGGTTTCGTACGCGAGGCGATTCATCAACGTGGAACGGAATTTATTCCGTTTTTAGAACATCGGAACGGAATGAATTCCGTCCTACTTGAAATAATGTCCCGCATCCGGAAACTCGCCGTTGCGGACTTCTGCTTGATACTTTTGTACTGCCGTTGTGATGGTCGTCTTCAAGTCCGCATACGCTTTGACAAACCGCGGCACGTAGCCGCTGGTCAAACCTAGCAAATCGTTGATGACCAGCACTTGGCCGTCGCAGTCGGGCCCGGCACCGATACCGATGGTCGGAATCTGCAATGCGGCCGTAATTGTTTTGGCCAAGCCGGCGGGAATGCATTCGAGTACGACGGCAAACGCTCCGGCATCTTGCGCGGCCGTGGCGTCGCGCAGCAGTTGCTCTTCGTCGCGCTGAACTTTATAGCCGCCAAGTTGATGCACGCTTTGCGGTCGCAGACCGACATGCGCCATGACCGGAATGCCGGCCGAGACCAACGCACCTATCACCCCGGCTTGATCGGCACCACCTTCCAGCTTGACCGCCTGGCAGCGAGTTTCTTTGAGAATGCGGCCGGCATATTCGACCGCCTTGTAGGGGCCCAAATGGTTGTACGGAAACGGCATATCGACCACGACGAGCGCCCGCTGCACGGCGCGACCGACCATTTCGGCGTGGTAGATGATCTCGTCGAGCGTGACGGGCAGCGTCGTGGTGTGGCCTTGAACGACCATCGACATGCTGTCTCCGACTAGTATCGCCTCGATGCCGGCTTCATCGAGCAACTGGGCCATGGGGTAGTCATAGGCCGTCAACATGCTGATTTTGCTGCCGGCGGCCTTGAGGGCGGCAAATTGCGGGACGGTAATGCGGGGGGCGGACATGGAGGTGCTGAGTGAAGGATTGAGGCTTGGGACTTGGGACTGGAGGCTAGAGTCTGGGAATAAAAACGCGGCAATCAACCGAGTTGGAGGGTGGTGAATTGTTTCAATTGTGGCTGAACCAGCCCAGGCTGGCAAACGATCGAATTCTTGCCGGCATTTTGTGGCAGAATCTCACGCGGTCGGGTATTCTGAATTTGAACGGGGATTCGTTTCGCTGGATCAGCGCTAGAAGGCGGTTTCCAGATTAAGCCGTCTGTCTATAAAACCAACCATGGCGGCGGAAAGCCGCTCGCGCCTTTTGTCCTTAGGAGGACTGTATGCACGTCCGCCGGTTCGGAGTCATTGTCTTAATCGCAATGTTGTTGGGTGCCGCTGCCCTCACGAACGCGGCCGACGCCCCAAAAATTCATTGGCACGACGTCAAAGGCGAGGGGCAGGTCTATGCCTGGCAAGGGGGCCGGCTGGCATTGACGCTCAAAGGGGGCGACCAATGGTATGCGACCTTTGGCGGTCACTCGAAGATTTCAGTCATCGGCATCGCGCAGGCCGATTTTTTACGCCCCGGCGTTGCCGTGAAGTTCAACGGCGAATTCGACAAAAAGACCGGCGTGGCTTCGGCCCCGATTACCGAACTGACGATCGTCACACTTCGTCCCGGCGAGAAAGCCGGCTTGATCTCCGACGAAGCGCCGATTCTGCCGGGCGAGAAGCGCGTGGCCTCGGTCATCAGTAGTTCGAAAACGACCGTGTCCGGCACGGTGGTCGGCGCAATTGCCAGTCTTAAGGAAAACGCAATTCAGATCGGAAAATACAAAGGCGAACTTGCGCCCGATCTGAAGATCAACGTCGATATGGCCGACCCCTCGATTGCTAGCCATGGAGATTCAGTCGACGTAAAGGGGAAGTGGAGCGAAATCGAAATCGACAATAAGAAGCTCAGTAACAACGCGGGCGAAACCACCGGACCTGGAGGAAAGAAAGTTCAAAAGGCCGGTACGATGGTCGTGGAAGAAATCACCATCACACTTTTGAACCCGCTGGCTCCCCCCAAGAAGAAGTTGCCGCCCGGCACCGCGGGAAGTAAAACGTCGCCCGATGCAGCCAAAGCGGCGGACAGCAAGAAAGCGCCGGCCAAAGATTGATGAATCGACAGCCAAGCATTTAAGGCGATTTCGAAAAGTTTTTGGCGGTGACGACCCACGAGCAAAACCTGAGCTATAGTTTTGTTGTCGAGTCGTTTGGTGCGGTTGCTTCGCCGCCGGCGGTTCGACAGGGACACCGCACGAAGCGTCAGAAATACTCCCGCGGTGAGAACCCGTCGATGGTCGACTTCTGACAGACCTGCGACGGGTTTTTTTTGCGCGCGTAGGACGGAATTTATTCCGTTCTGCTTGCACGGTTGCCCTTCTTGGTAAACGGAATGAATTCCGTTTTACGTCCGAGCAGCCGGATTGAATTTCGTTCTACGTTCGCGCCTTCAGTAAATCGCGGATCTCGGTCAGCAATTTTTCCTCAGTCGTCGGTGCCGGCGGATTGGCCGGCTTTGCCGCTTCCTTACGACGCACGGTGTTGACGGCCTTGATCAGCAAGAAAATCGCAAACGCCACGATCAAAAAGTTGATCAGCGTGTTGATGAACGCGCCGTAACGGATCGTCACCGCCGCGCTGGTTGCCGTGGCTTCTTGGAGCGTCAGGGCCAGGTTCGAGAAATCGACTTTTCCCAGTACCACGCCGATCGGCGGCATGATGATGTCGTCGACCAGCGATTTGACGATCGGCCCGAACGCCCCGCCGATAATCACGCCGACCGCCAAATCAACCACATTGCCGCGCGTCGTGAATTCTTTGAATTCTTTGATCATGCTCATAGGTACAACTCCTTGCGGCCGTTGATTGCCAACTTTAGATTGACTGCGGACGAAAATGTTTTACCACGGAGTCGCGGAGACACGGAGCATGGAAAGAGATTCGAGGCTAGAGGCTGGGGATTCAAGAATTACGACTCAAAGAAACCCGCTTCGAGCGATCCTTCCCCCAAGTCTCTAGCCCCAAGTCTCTAGCCCCAAGCCTCCAGTCCCAGATCTGATTCGCGTTCATTTGCATCCATTCGCGGCCAACACCTTTTGACTTTCTCCGTATCTCCGCGGCTTCGTGGTTATCTGAATGCCGAATGAGCTGAACACTGATTCTCAACGCATTGTAGCGCCTGCTTCACTTCTTGACAGCACGACTATGGCTAATCTCGATCAAGTGTCGGCACATAGCCCCGCGGTCATCGTTCGGCGAGCGCAACTCTCCGACGCCGAAACCCTGGTGCAGTTCAATCTGCAATTGGCCGAAGAGACGGAGCAAAAACTGCTCGATCGCGACACGGTGACCTCGGGCGTGCAACGACTGATCGCCAATCCATCAGCCGGATTCTATGTCGTGGCCGAGCAGGGCCCTTGGGAAGATCAAGTTGCGCAAATCGTCGCGTCGCTGTTGATCACATTCGAATGGAGCGATTGGCGCAACGGCTGGTTCTGGTGGATACAAAGTGTATATGTGCGGCCCAAATATCGCCGTCGCGGTATCTATCGTCAATTGCATCAGCATGCGCGCAGCATGGCCGCGTTGGATGTTGATGTTCGCGGACTGCGACTCTATGTCGAGCAAGATAATATGACCGCTCAAGCGACGTATCAATCACTGGGCATGCACGCGACGCGCTATCAACTGTTCGAGGAGTGCTGGTAACGACGGCTGCGATATTTGCGGACAGATCGCCATCGCCACGACACGCAACACTACAAAAATGCGACGCAATCAAGTTTTAGAAATATTTTTTCAATTGCGGCGAATTATTTGATTGACCTGCTCTTGCGAGGGGGTATATAAATGGCTGTCAAATCGACACCAAAATACGGGGTAGCTTCTGAATGCTCTGTCGAGCTTAGTTTTCCAAAGAGTTTGGGACAGTTTCCTCTACATTGAGGGTCACTCAAGTGGGGTTAGTCAATCAACGGACCGTCGGCACGCTTGTTACCGCTCTGGTAATTTTCCTGGGCGTTACGTTGATTATGTGGGGACGTTATGGCCTGCACGGCGAAGAACGCGGTCCACGCTTGAAGATTCCCGCTTGCGTGATGGATCTGGGGAGCGGTAAACCGGGTGACACGTTAACGGACAACTTCATAATTTCTAACTTTGGCGACGCACCGCTTGAATTTAGTGCCGCGGCGGGTTGCGGTTGTACCGACCTCACACCGCAATCCGGAGTAATTGAACCAGGGCGCGAGTTATCGATTACCGTTGCGGTGAGATTGGATTCACCCGGTTCGCATCGCGACATCGGTGTGCGTTTCAAGTCGAACGACAAGATGCAATCCGATGACGCAGTCGTGCGAGTCATTGCCACATGTCCTTATCCGTTCGAAGTCACACCGGGGCGTGTGGATTTTGGCCAAGTCGCGCGCGGGCGGCGAAGTTCTCTGGATATTACCGTTAGCACGATCGATTTTTCAACGTCCGCCCCCAGCTCTCCTGGGGAGATAGTAATTTCGAACTCGGACGACAATCTGCTAGTCGAGCAGCTTGCCACGCAAGGAAAATCTTCTGTATTCCGGATCACTCTGCTCGAAGAATCACCAGTCGGAAGTTTTCACACAACGCTGAAGCTGCGTTCCCCGACTTCGAACAGTGGATGAATTTGCCCGTCAATGCTTATGTCGTTGATGAAATTGTCGTCGCTCCGTCGGTGCTGGCGATGGTCGATGCTGCTGAGCCGCGGCCCGTCTCGTTTTTCGTGTGGCGTCCCGACCGGAAACCATTGGGTCAGCCACTATCGATTTCGGTGCCGCCAGGATATCGAGTCACGCACGAAACTGGCCAAGCGCTACACCGTTGCCGATTCACCGTGGTGCGTGATGGCGAACAAGAAGCCACGGACCCTGTAAACAAAAGTGTCCGCGTACGATTTGATCCCAAGCTGACCGTCGAAGTTCCGATCCGCAGCATTAGTCCCGCAATATCATTAACTACAGAAGGAGTCGAAAATGACTAAACGTTTTGTCGGAATTGCATTGATAGTTCTAGTTATGTTGCCCGTCGCTTCCCTCGATGCCACAGTTCACAAGATTATTCAAAAGGCTAAATGCGGTGAAGCGAATGGCATAACTTGCGGCGATTGTCGCCTCTATATGTACACGGTAGCAAGCTGCCTGGATGAGTTTGGCTGCTATGCGACGGAGTGTACACCCAATACTGCAATGAACTTTCGTATGTGTTTAGTCAGCACGAGAGTGTGCAATCAAAAGAACGAAAACCAGGTA
>JAYTAU010000510.1:0-3432 GCA_043737375.1 Planctomycetia bacterium | reverse complement strand
CCAATGATCCGCTGGGCGCGCGCATGGCCGACGAGTTGCGCGCGTTCTGCAAGTCGTCGATCGACCCCGTGGCCATCGATCGCGATGCCATGATTCCGCAGCACGTAATCCAGGGGCTGGGGCAACTCGGCGTACTAGGCGCCTGCTTACCGATTTCGGCCGGAGGTCGGGGCTTAAGCCAATCGTCGTACTGCCGGTTGATCGAAATTTTGGGGGGACACTGCGGCAGTACCGCGCTGTTCGTCAATGCACATCACTCGATCGGGCCTCGCGCACTGGTATTGTTCGGTACGCCTGCGCAACAACAGGCTTGGCTGCCGAAGCTATCGACCGGAGAGTGGATCAGTGCGTTCGCGTTGACCGAGCCCGAAGCCGGCAGCGACGCGGCCAATGTGCAATCAACTGCCACGCCGACGGCCGACGGTCGCGGCTACCTGCTCAACGGCCAAAAGCGTTGGATCACCAACGGCTCGATCGCCAACGTACTGACCGTGATGGCGCGGACTCCGGTCGCCGGTACCAGCGGCTCGAAAGTCACCGCATTTCTGGTCACACCCGACATGCCGGGCTTCGAGGTCATCGAGGCGCGAATGTCGAAGTGCGGTGTGCGCGGCACCGCGACCAGTCGGCTGGCCTTCAACAACATGTTTGTGCCGCGCGAGAATGTGCTGGGCGAAGTCGGCAAAGGGCTAAAGGTCGCGCTGACCGTGTTGGATTTCGGCCGCACAACCTTCGGAGCCAGTTGCACCGGGGCCGCGAAGTTCTGTCTCGCACATGCAGTTCGCCACGCGTCGTCGCGCGTGCAGTTCGAGCAAACCCTCGATTCGTTCGAGCTGGTCAAAGATAAACTGGCCTACATGCGGGCCGGCGTGTTCGCCATGGAAGCCGCCACGTATCAAACCGCAGCACTGATCGACTCGGGCGAGGGAGACTACATGCTCGAAACGGCCATGCTCAAGGTGTTCGCGACCGACGTGCTGTGGCGCATCATCAACGACACCATTCAAATTTACGGCGGCAAAGCCTATTTTACCGATGAACCGTTCGAGCGGATGATGCGCGACGCGCGAATCAACATGATCGGCGAAGGGGCCAACGACGTGTTGCGCGCATTTTATGCGCTGGTCGGCATGCGCGATGTCGGCCTGGAGTTGAAAAGTATTCTGGATTCGCTTTCGCATCCGCTGCGTAATCTGAGCCGCTTGAGTAACTTCGCCGGCCGACGGATCGAATCCATGTTTCGCTCGCCCGAGGTTTCGGTGCGCGCTGCTGAACTGGAGCCCGAGGCCGCGAGATTAGGGCGCTTGATCGGCACATTCGCGGCGCAGGTCGAGCGGCTGCTGCGAACGTATCGCGAAACAGTCGTCGATCGGCAGTATCACTTGGGCCGGATCGCCGACGCGGTGACCGAATTGTACGTTAGCGCGTGTGTACTGAAACGACTGGACGCGATGCTGATGCCCGATGCGGTCGCTTCACACGTTGCTCATTCTGCAACAGGGCACGGCTCTCATGCGTCGCCAGACCAACATTCAGTGCAGCAAACGCATGACACCCCTAACACGCACGCAGCGACCACGACGCACGGCACCGGTCAGACGCATGAATCGAGTTCGACTCAAGTGGTGAATACCAACGGCGATCACGAAACGGCCGATCACCAACATGATTTGATTGCCGGCCGTTATTACTTACGAACCGCCGAGCGTCGCATTCGTGGCAGGTTGTCCGAACTCTGGGACAACGACGATGAGTCCACGACGCAGGTGGCCGATTTGCGGTAGCGCATTTTCGTAGGACGGACTTCCACTTCGTCGTCATGCCTAACTTAAAACCCATGCCTCTCGTTCCCACGGTCGCGCGTGGGAAACGTCAGTCCCGTCGCTCCGCGGTGTAAGTCGAGCGTTGCTAACAGGGCAGAATTCAAACGCTTACTCGGGCTCTTGCCAGCGGCGATTTTGTTTTTTGTGCGAGTGCTCACGCTTCTTGGTTTTCCCCCGTTCCACGCTCGACCGGCTGGGCTTGGTCTTTTTTCGTTTTACCGGCGGGCGGGCGATGCTTAACAGCATTTCACTAAGCTTCTCCAAACAATCTTCTTCGTTACGTCCCTGATCGCGATAGCGCTGACTGTTCAGCACCAGATCTCCCTCGGTCGTAACGCGCGTCGCAAATTTGTCGATAAATCGCAATCTAACATCGTCGGGAACGCTCGGGCTCGTGGCGATGCTCCAGCGCAGCACGGCTTTCGAGTTCACTTTGTTGACATTCTGACCGCCGGGGCCGGAACTACGTACAAAAGTGAACTCGAACTCGTCGCGCGGGATTCGGATTCGGGAGTTGACGATTAACATATAATGATTGCTAACATGAATATACCTCGCTGGCGCGTCGGGTTTTGATAGAAACACTATCGTACTTTATCGGCCACGGCGCGGCCTCCTACAATATCTCGTTTTCGAAACGGCCACGACGTGGGCATCCTACATTGTGTCAATGGTTCGGCCACGGAGTGGCCTTCTACAACGGTTCATACTATGTCGCAACGGTGCTTGGCATTCATACTGCAGATTGGTTGCGCGGCGACTATCTGTTTCGCTGTGGGTTGCAACCAATCGCCGACGGACAGCGCGCCGCCCGCATCGCGCGTAGCGAAGGTAGGCTCCGACCTTAGCGACCCATCACCGCCAATTAAACCAGACACTAGCGCGGTTGATAAGTTCGTCAACGATCCAGCGTTCGCTCCTCCCGAGCTGGATCTAAATCTGGGCACTCGCCGGCAAGGCACCGACTGGCCGCAGTTCCTGGGCCCCACGGCCGATAGCAAATCGACCGAAAAAGGAATTGCCAAGGTGTGGCAAAAATCCGGCCCGCGCGTTGTCTGGCAGACGAAACTCGGCACTAGTTACGGCATGCCGGTGATCAGTCGCGGCCGGTTGTTTCAATTCGATCGCTTCCGCGATCAAGCGCGGCTGACTTGCTTCGAAAGCGAAACCGGCAAGGAGTTATGGCGGTTCGAGTACCCCAGCGCCTACGAGGATATGTTGGGCTACAACAACGGCCCGCGTTGCTCGCCCGTTGTCGACGGAGATCGCGTGTACATTTATGGTGTCGAAGGGATGCTGCACTGTCTGAAGGCGTTCGACGGCAAGCCGGTTTGGAAAGTCGACACCGTGAAAAAGTTCGGCGTAATTCAAAACTTTTTTGGCGTGGGCAGTAGTCCCGTCATTGAAGGCGATTTGCTGATCGCGCAAGTCGGCGGCAGCCCGGCAGAACAACAGAATTTGCCGCCGGGCCGGTTAGATATTGCTCGCGGCAACGGCAGCGGCGTGGTGGCGTTCGACAAGCGCACCGGAGAGATCAAATATCAAATCGGCGACGAACTGGCCAGTTACGCGGGTCCGACACTCGCCACCATCGATGGACGGCGCTGGT
>JAYTAU010000509.1:0-3436 GCA_043737375.1 Planctomycetia bacterium | reverse complement strand
CAACACCACAATTGCTGAGATCGCCTCGGGCTTTGGATTTTCTGCCAGGTACTCATAGGCCGCTTTCACGGAGTCGTACAGTGCGGTGCCCCCCTGCGGATAAAGCCCCTCGACCGTTTTGATCGACTTCGTGCGCGCATCTTTGACCAGCGTGTCGCGGCTGGCCCAACTCGGCTTATCACTAAACGGCAACAACGACAAGCGATCGGCATCTTTCAGTAGTTCGAGCAGCCCGACCGCCCCGGCGCGCGCGTAGATCATACGGTCTTCTTTTTGCATACTGCCCGAGGTATCGAAGACCAACACAATGTTCGCCGGTTTTTTCTTTTCTTGCCAGAGTTTGACGATCCGGTCGATGACCGGCGCCGACGGAACTTCAAGCGTGGTTTGAGGCTCCTTGGGGTCGATGCCGTGCGACTTGTCCAGCGGAGCGGCCAGCGCGATGCGGACATCGGCAGGCCGAAAGCCGAACGTCATTGCACGTTGTTGTTGCGGGCCGTCCAGCAAGTACTTGATATACGTTTGTGCCGCCTCGCGGTGTTCGTCGGTCACCCATTCTCGCTGGACGATGCCCACCGGGTGATCGCTCCAAAACGTCCCCTCGCGCGGGTAGATCGCCACGATCGGAAACGGCAGCCTGTGCTTCGCGTCGTACGATTCAATGACCATGTTCTCGTACAGCACCGCCGCGCTGAGATATTGCGGTCCGCCGTTGAACATCGCTTTGCCAAAGAACCCAGTCGAGCTGCCGTAATGCACGACCGACTGCTCGATTTGCTGCAGAAAATCTCCAACCTCGGGTCGTTCGACATCCTCGACCGTTAGCTTGTTGGTCTTCTCGGCGCCGGCGTAGACTTCGGCAAACAGGCTGATCAAACCGCTGTTGCTGTACTCGGGGTGAGTGTGACCGAACTTGAACGGACCCCACTCGGGGTGCTCGTGCGCCGCCCAGCCGCGTTTGTCTTTCGAGAGTTTGAGAATGTCGGACCAACCGATCGGTTTATCGGGCCAACCCAGGGCCTCGGCCATCGGCTTCCACATGGCAATCACGACGGGCGAGAGCAGCAAGTTCTCGGTCGAGCCGATCAGATCCTTGCCCGTGGCAACTTTGGAGCGAGCGTTGGCGATTTCAATAAAGGCAGACGAGGCGGGGCTGGTGAGATGAACCTTACGACGCCCTTCGAGGATCTCGTCGATCGACTCGCCCGAGCCGAGCGGAATGGCACGGACGAAGATCGCTTGGCCGCCGGCGGTTTTGTTGCCGGCGTCGTTGAACGCGGCGGTAACGTCGTTGATCCAGTTTTCTTTTTCCGACCCGTAGGTGAAGACGAGTTCGAGCGCGCCCTCGGGAGTGGGCTGCTCGGCGATGGTGACTTTCGCCGGCTGGATGCCGGCACGCTGCGTCGATTGTTCGCAGCCGCCGGCCGTGAACGCGAGGCAGGCGACGAGCAAGATGTAGCCATGTAGGAGCCGATTCCGATCGGCGAACCGGCGTTGAATCATGCCTCGTGAATAATTAGTAGCCATGCTTGAGACGCCTTGAGTACGTTACGTGGTTTTGCGTCGGAATATTACCAGTTGAGTGATTGTCGGCGAAGGGAACGCTTGAACGTTGAATATGGGGCCCTAACAATGCCCTTCATAACCCGACGCGTAAGCGAGGGAATGCTGACAGTGTAAAGTCAATCCTCGCTTACGCCTCGGGTTATGGTGGGGTCTCGAACGTGTACGCATCAATGTAGTACTATAGATAGTTCGCCGGCATTCTACGAAGATTGCGTTAATGAATAATGAGCGATCTGTATTTATAGGCTTTGATGGGCGGAACTAAACCACAAGCGAGGAGATCGTGCAACTGACGCTCGTCTGCAACAGGGCACTTATTGACCCCGCTCGCCAAGCCTCCGGTCTCCAGCCTCTAGCCTCCAACCTCTAATCTCCAGCCTCGCCCCTGCCACGTATCGCGGCGGACAAACTCATTTTCAATCGCTTGTTTCACCGCCGGTTTGTCGAGCGACCAAGCCGGACCCAAAAAATACTTGGGCGGGGCTTCGCCGCTGATGCGTTCGATGACGGTCGTCGGCGACAGCAATTCCATGAACTCGACCACGGTAGACACGTACTCGTCGCGCTCAATCAGCGTCACCTCGCCGCGCTCCAGTTGTTCGGCAAGCGGAGTGTCTTTCACAGCATATAAATTATGCAACTTCACCGCGTCGACGTTCAGTCGCGCCAATTCGCGCGCCGTGGCCAGCATATCTTCGCGCGTCTCGCCCGGCAGCCCCAGCATCACATGCACGCAAATCTCAAAACCGCGACCCGCGCTGCGCTCCATCGCGTCGAGAAACGCATCGTAATGATGTCCGCGATTCATCCAATCGAGCGAGCGGTCGTGAATCGTCTGCATGCCGTATTCGACCGACAGATACGTTCGCTCGGCCATTTCGCTCAACAGATCGAGTACGTCATCCGGCACGCAATCCGGTCGGGTGCCGATCGCCATGCCGACCACTTGCGGATGCGCGATCGCCGCCTCATACAGCGGCCGCAGCCGTTCGACCGGGGCATAAGTATTCGTGGCCGGCTGAAAATAGGCCATGAAGAGGTCGACGTCGTAACGCCATTTCAGTCGTCGAATGCCTTCGTCGATCTGGCCTGGTACATCGATCCGCGGAATCCGCCGGCTGGGGCTGAAACTGCGATTGTCGCAAAACGTGCAACCGCCGCGGGCCACGGTGCCGTCGACATTGGGGCAAGTAAAGCCCGCGTCGATGCTGACTTTTTGCACGCGACCGCCGAATCGCTGCCGAAGGTAATAGTTGTAGTGGTAATAACGCAGCCCGGCCGCCCGCCAGTCATGGCCCGACAAGCGTCCCAACTGTTGCGAGGATAGAGGCATTATTGACGCCGTGAAACCGGGCGACTAAAGTGAAAATCGAGTACAAAACGGTCACTATCGATCATACGGTATCAGATTTCGCCGTCACAGTCTTGTCACCTGCGGTTCTTGTCATCACAGCCTTGTCTACATAATCGAGGGTGCCTGACTTATGTTCGGTGAATTGCATCCGATGGGAGGCGGCGACCCGATCCCGTTGCTCAAACGCAACTTATTGATCGGCCGGCGCGAAAGCTGCGATATTGTCTTGCGGTTCGCGAACGTCTCGGCCCATCATGCCCAACTGACGCTCAACGGCGGCTACTGGTACATCAAAGACATGGGTAGCCGCAACGGCGTCAAAGTCAACGACGTTCGCGTCACCGAAAAACGGATCGATCCGGGCGACGAACTCTCGGTCGCCAAGCACAGCTACGAACTGCAATACTCGCCGATGGACTTGGGTGCCGTCGGCCCGCCGCCGACCGAAAATTTGCCCAACGACATCTTGTCGAAATCGTTGCTCGAACGGGCCGGTTTGCAAAGCGAGAAGATCAA
>JAYTAU010000508.1:0-3439 GCA_043737375.1 Planctomycetia bacterium | reverse complement strand
TCGGGGTGATCTGCCATGTTCCGTTTTTGTGCGACACTTTCGACCGTGCTTTTTTTGCTAGCACTGCATGGCAACTGGGCAGCTAGCAGCATTGCCGGCGAACATTGTCAGGAAGAATGTCATGCCTGGTGGCATGGCCCGGCACCCAATCCCGAGGCCTGGCATACCAAAGTTTATGGCAAATCCGACGATCGCCCGCCATTTGCGCCGTGGAAAGAAAGCAAATGTACCAGCGTCGATCCCGATTTTCAGTGCCCGCCGCCGCCCGAGCTGCTGCGTTACTCGGTTGCGGTCGATTCGATCTTTCTGTATCGCGTTGACCCGATCTTCACGGAATTTCAAGCGGAGTTCGACGCAACGTTCGATACCTTCGAAGGGGTCGATTTGGGCGCGGCGCCGCGAATCACGGTGATTTGGCCCGGCGGTAAAAATTGGGACTGGCAGTTCGTCTATTTTGGAACCGATGCGTGGGACGCCGCAGGCGACTTTACGACCGGCGGCGGCGAAGTGGGCCGGATGGAGTTCACTTCCGAACTCCATAATTTTGAATTCAACTTTCGCACCCATCCACGCGAATGGCTGGCGCTGTTCTGGGGCGTGCGTTATATCGAGTTTCAAGAAACGCTGGATGTTGACTTGCCGGTCGCCGCGGTCGACACGTTGTTTCGATTCGACACCAGCAACTTTCTGTACGGTTTTCAGTTGGGAACCGAAGTCGGGCTGCTGCGATTGGGCGAGCGTTTTCGTTTGGATGGTTGGCTAAAAGCGGGTGCCTATGGCAACAACGCCGACAGCACGGGCTCCATTACCACCGACACGACGTTCGACGCGTTTCGGAATCAATTTGACCGTTGTGCATTTGTGGGCGAAGCCTCGCTGACCGGGACCGTGCGTTTGACCGACTATTGGGCGCTGCGCGGCGGCTACCAGGTGATGTGGATCGACAACGTGGCCTTTGCGAGCGAAAGCATCACGAACGCCACGAACACCAACGATCTGCTGGTGCAAGGCGGCTTTGCCGGGTTCGAGCTGCGCTGGTAGCGACCAACTGTCTGTAGGAGGCGTCGCCGACGCCGATCCAAGCTCGACGCGAAAAGTCTGAGCAGCCGTTTAGGTGCCTGTGTTTTGCGAAAGCATAACGCAGCCGTCGCTGAGCCGGAAACCAATACAAGCCCGAAGCGGAGAGAGAGCGACGGAAGCATTTCTACTCAGGGCACCGGTCCCGGCTCGGGCGTGTCGGGATAAAGCGTAAACCGCAACGACCCGCCGACGGCCGCCATGCGGCCTAGAAGTTCGGCAGTCAAGCCCTGATTGAACGCCCACGGTTCTGTGCCACAGTCGTAACCGATGTTAAATTCGCGCAGCGTGCAACCCTGCCAGACGGATCGATGCGGCTCTTCGAGCGACTCAATCGCGGCAAGCATCACTTCAATATGGTGCTGTGGTTCCTCTGGCTCAGAGTACTCATCGGCAGAATCTCGCTCAAACGTGGCGTACCAGGGATGGCCCTCATCATGCGTCACGTGCAACGGGTAGACACCGCGAGTCTTAAAGATTAAGGCCAATGCCGAAAGATCGACTGGCGAAATCAGATCAAGGTCGGTGTTGAGATATTGGATGGTATTGTCCATCGCCATAGCCTTGCTCAGATGCAATTGCACGATGACAACTGTGCTTCTGAAGCGTTTAAAATTGCTATTCTGTTTCTGCCGGTGAGCCTAATTCTTCTCCCGACCAATCGAAAATTGAATCATACATAAACAGCAACCCGTTGACGGCCGAATTGAAGGCGAACAGAAAACATATTGCCGCGTCTTCGTCTTTCTCACCATGTTCGACGGCGCATCCTAGAGGCATTCGCACGTTTCGAATTCGCGACAGAGTGTAGATTAACTTGTCGTGGTCGTTGATTACGTGCCTAGCGTAACCAGAAAAACCGTCGAGGTGTGCATCGATTTTTTCGGCTGGCATGAACGTCATGGTGACGCTTCCCCACTGAAACGTGAAGCGGACGCCTGTTGCATTTCCATTTTGCGACATGCCTTCGTACGAAAGCACGTCTTCCAGCCGATCGAATAGACGCGATCCTAGAATGGATGGATCGGACGCGAAAATAGCGGCATTCTTTGGCATAATTTCGTTTTGATAACGTTCGAATACATTCGCTCTCGTGCCGAGAGCGGCTAAACGTTCTCGGGACACTTACTTGTTCGCGCCCCGAGGCCCCGGGCGCTGACGCTTCCGGCTCTCCAATCCCTCAAGTCCCCAGCCTCAAGTCCCCAGCCTCAAGTCCCGAGCCTCCAGTCTCCAACCCCCAACCCCCGATCACTAGCCCTTTCCTAGCCGTCGTTGCCGCTTTCCAGCACCGCCAAGAACGCCTTCTGCGGAATATCGACCGAGCCGATCGACTTCATCCGTTTCTTGCCTTCCTTCTGTTTGGCCCACAGTTTGCGCTTGCGGGTGATGTCGCCACCGTAGCATTTCGCGGTCACGTTTTTACGCATTGCCGAGATAGTTTCGCGCGCGATGATCCGGCTGCCGATCGCCGCTTGAATGGCGATCTCGAACATGTGGCGATCGATCTCGGTCCGCAGTTTTTTGACAATCGCCCGGCCGCGCCGGTCGGCGTCGCGCCGATCGCAAATGATCGACAGCGCGTCGACCTTTTTGCTGGCGATCAGAATATCCAACCGCACGAGTTCCGCCGGAAAATAGCCCAATAGCTCGTAGTCCATGGTACCGTAGCCACGGGTCACGCTTTTGAGCTTATCGTGCATGTCGTAGATCACTTCGGCCAACGGCAAGTCGAATGTCAACATCGCGCGTGTTGGCGATAGGTATTCGGTCTTCACGAATACGCCGCGGCGATCCGTCGAAAGCTGCATCACCGGGCCGATCGATTCAGTCTGCAACAGAAAGTTCACCCGCACCATCGGCTGGCGAAACTCGGCGATCGAACCCGCGTCGGGCACATCTTGCGGATTGTGAATTTCCATCTCGACGCCGGCCGTTGTGCGCAATTGGTACGTGACGTTGGGCGCGGTTTGCACCAAATCAAGGCCGGCCTCTTGTTCGAGCCGCTGCTGAATGATCTCCATGTGCAGCAGGCCCAAAAACCCGCAACGAAACCCAAACCCCAACGCGTCGCTGGTCTCAGGCGTGAATTCGAAGCTGGGATCGTTCGTGGCGAGCTTGGTCAAACCGTCGCGCAGTTCTTCGAAGTTCTGACCGTCGGACGGGTACAGCCCGCAATAGACCATGCGTTGCGGCGGGCGATAACCTTGCAGTTCGGGAGCACCGTTATCGCCGGGCACGGTCACGGTGTCGCCGACATGCACTTCGCCGATTTGCTTGATGTTGCAGATCAGATAGCCGACTTGGCCGGCTTGCATCTGCTCGCACGCGCGTCGCTGAGGAACGAACTGCCCAAGCTCCAAGA
>JAYTAU010000507.1:0-3449 GCA_043737375.1 Planctomycetia bacterium | reverse complement strand
TAAATGAAGTAGTACGTTTTCCTCAGGATACCCAGCATGCCCACTCAGGGCAGTGGGCATGGCACCCAGCGATCAATTGACTCGCATTGGTTCCGGCAACGCTGAACTGGGTTATGCTGTCGCAAAACACAGGCACCCTTGAGCCGAATTGTACGTCGCGAGACCCTTCTCATCTCACGCTTTCCGATCTCACGCTTTACGATCTCACGCTTTACGATCTCACGCTTTACGCTTTCACGCTTTACGCTTTCACGCTGTTGCATCAAGAAAAGCGTTCGCCCCATCACGAAGCCAGGCAGCACTATCGTCCGTTTCCCACCACGACTGCCTCTTGTTGCTCAAGTACCGCCGGCAAATCCTCAGGGTCGACAATCCATCCCCGGCAAGTCGACACCCCGCATTGACACGGCACTGCGGCATCGGCCGGCCAGGCGTAGTCGATCGTCAACTCGTCACCCATCGGAATGGCGCTGATCGCTTGTAGCCACAGCGACTTGGGCAGCGACCCATCCTCCTCGACATCGTAGTAAAACAATTCGCAGTTCGGTTCGCAGCTATGATTCAGAAAACGATACGGTGCGACCGGTTCGAGCGTGCGGTTCTTGGCCAGTTCCATGCAATAGTTCGAAGTGTACTCGGCACCGTCGAAAACCTCGCCCAATATCTCGCCGATAACCTGATGATTGCGAAAAGTCCGTCGGGCAAACACGCCCTGGCCGACGCGCGACTGGCGGACATCGACGACAATAGATGATTTGGCCATACTGAGCGGGTGAAGGGTAATGCGTGGAGGGACGGTGTTCAGCGGTCGTCGAATGTTGAACGGCTGCTTAGGGGCGGCCAACGGCCCACCTGATGAACCCAATAATGTTCGACACGTTGAAATCAATTCGTAATCAAAGAGTGGACACTAGCCGGCCGCGATCGACAAGGGGCTACGAGACATGAGCAGGGGCGAGTGGCAAAAACATTCGTCGCCGTTTATGATCGATGCGTTGAACACCACGAACCCCGAGTTTGACATGTTGCAGAATCTCCGACTTTCGCGTTGCTTGATTCCGGCGCACTGCGGAGCTGTGTTGCTATTGCTCGCGGCCGTGAGTTGGTCGCTGTTCGCCGCGGATGAGATTACAGCCGGTAAACCTGGTGCGACGGTCGATGCGGCCAAGCCCGACGACGCCGCGACCGTCAGTTTCGTCCGTCAAATCGCCCCGATTTTTCTCGACCGCTGCGTGGCCTGTCACGGCGATAAAAATCCGCAAGCCGACTATCAGCTCAATACGTTTGCGCGCATCAAAAACGACGGCACCAGCGGCAACTCGGCGCTGGTTGCCGGCAAGCCCCGGGCCAGCGCGCTCTACCAACTGCTAACCGCAAAAGACAAAGCCGAGCGCATGCCGCAGGAGGCCGATCCGCTGCCGCAAGCCGAGATCGACCTGATCGGCCGCTGGATCGAGCAGGGCGCGCGCTTCGACGGACCCGACGCTAATGCCGCGTTAGCGAGCATCGTTCCCAAGCGGGCGCATCGGCCCGCGCCGGCCCAATATCGCCGGCCGATCCCCGTCACCGCATTGGCGTTCAGCGCCGACGGCAAGCAATTGGTTTCGAGCGGGCACCATGAATTGCTGGTTTGGAATGCCGACGACGGCGCGCTGGTCCGCAGGGTTTCCAACATCGCCGAGCGCACGCATGGCCTGGCCGTCAGTCCTGATGGGAAATTGTTGGCCGTGGCCGCGGGCACACCGGCGCGGATGGGTGAGGTCAAGCTGTTGGATTATGCGACCGGCGAACTCATCGCCGACTTATGTACCACGACCGACGAGATGTTCGATGTCGAGTTTTCGACCGACGGCGGGCGGCTGGCTGCTTGCGGAGCCGATCGAACCATTCGCATTTACGACGTGGCCGCGCGCAAAGAGCTGCACAAGATCGAAAGCCACGCCGATTGGGTGATGGCCGTCGCTTGGAGTAAAAACGGCAAGCAAATAGCATCGGCCGGCCGCGACAAAACGGCGCGGGTTTTCAACCCGGAAAATGGTTCGCTCGCGGCCACGTTTCAAGGCCACGACGAACAGATCTATGACATCGTGTTTAGCGAGTACGGCAATCGAGTTTTTAGCGCGGGGGTAGGTCGCACGATCAAATCGTGGAATTCTGCCGACGGCAAGGGCGAGGGCAAGAAGGGTCATGCCAACGGCACGATTACCAAACTGACGGCGCATTGGCCGCGACTGTGGAGCGCCGCCTCCGACGGCACAGTCCGCCAGTTCGAAGCGACCGGCAAAGACGAAAAAGTGTTGCTGAAGTATCACAACACGAACGACGGACTGTATGCCTTGGCGTTGCACGCCGAAAGTCAACAACTGGCCGTGGGAACGTACGACGGAAGCGTGGTCATTTACGCCTTGGATAAGCCAGAGCCGCGATTGACGTTTGTCGCGATGCCGGGAGGCAAGGAGGTGGGAAGTGGGATGTAGGAGGTGGGGCCTGCTCCGGGCACTGACGTTTCCGGCTCGCCTAGCCTCCAGCCTCAATTTTTATACGCGCGAAAATAGTTGCTCATTTCGTCGCCAGGGGTGATAATGGCCGTTCATCCCACCCCGTGCTGCAAGGCGGCTTATGCACTTCCACCATCCTGCTCGCCGTTCGCCGTTGCGCGTATTCGTGCTGATCTGCGGCGCGATATCAATCGGCGCGCTGTCGAACCCATCGCCGGCAACGTTCGCGGCCGAATTGCCGTCTGCTGTTAGATCAAACGATCTCAAGCCCAACGATATAAAGCCGCCCGAAGTTCGCACCAACGAGCCCGCCGCTCCGTCGTTCAAACACGAAGTCATGGCCGTGTTGTCCAAGGCCGGCTGCAACATGGGCACCTGCCACGGCAATCAAAACGGCAAAGGGGGCTTCAAGCTTTCGCTGCGGGGGCAGGATCCGTTGGACGATTTGACTTCGATCACGCGCGATCAGTTCGGTCGCCGGATCAACGGTCAAACGCCCGACCAGTCGTTGCTGCTGCTCAAGCCGACCATGCAGGTTGCCCACGAGGGTGGCTTGCGACTGAAGCGCGACACGCTGGAGTATGACATTTTGCGACGTTGGATCGAAGCCGATATGCCGGTCGACGCGTCCGACGCTGCGCGATTCGAGCGATTGGAAGTGCAACCGGGAGAGCAGTACCTCATCGCCCCGCAGACCGACGTGCAGTTGTCGGCCACGGCGGTGTTTACCGATGGTTCGCGTCGCGATGTGACCCGACTGGCGGTTTACGAATCGTCGAGCAATTTGGTCGGCATGTCGCCCGGCGGCAAGGTCACATTTAGCGACTTTGGCGAGACTACGGTGCTAGTGCGTTATCTGCATCAGCAACTGCCGGTACGTCTGGCTTATAGTCCCGCGCGGGCCGACTTTGTTTGGAGCAATCCGCCGGTAAACAATTTCATCGACCAGCA
>JAYTAU010000506.1:0-1251 GCA_043737375.1 Planctomycetia bacterium | reverse complement strand
GACCTCTGGTCCGTCTGAAGTATTGTTGTGTGATACCGCCGGACTGAGAGTCCGTCCTACGAAAACGGTCGGGATAAACCCGACCGCTCGCTGTAGATCTCGTGTCGTTCGTGGGATTCGTGGTGCTGAATTTTGATGACTTAAGGCTTGGTCAGCCCCGGCACCAGCACACTGTCTTGGATATGCATACCGGGACGCTGCTCACCCTGTTCGTTCTTGAACATGTGGTCGTTCGAGTTTGCCGGAGTACAGCCCGAAAGATAGCTGACCCGACCGCTCTCGAAGAGTACATTGCGACCGCAACTGCCATGATGGCCCTCGTCTTCGCCATTTTTGCCGGGTAGATCCGACATGATCGGGAAATGGTCGCGATTCAGGTTTTTGGCACCGCGGTATTTGCCCGTATCGTCGCGATAGCCCAAGCCGAAGGCAAACACGTTGCCAAGTCCCTTGACCATGCGCTGGTATTCGCCGTCGTCGGCGCGGTTGAGTTGATCCAGCGTCGGTATTTGATCCCCGGTGGGACCGTTGTCGCTTAAACTAGTTTGACAGAACAGACTATTCGGGTTGGCCAGCAAGTTGCTGCCGGCCAGCTTCGCGGCATACGCACCGCCGAAAGCGGCTCGCCC
This sequence comes from Planctomycetia bacterium, assembly GCA_043737375.1. Taxonomy (GTDB): domain Bacteria; phylum Planctomycetota; class Planctomycetia; order Pirellulales; family JALHPA01; genus JAWXCH01. The sequence goes on along the minus strand of JAYTAU010000506.1, from coordinate 622 downwards.
CTGTTCGTCGGCCACGGGCAAACGCTTGTGATTTAGGTCGCTGTACTTTGCCAAGGCCACATAGTTGTTGTGCAGTTTATCCTGACAGGCCACACGGCCGGCGTTGAGGCGACTTTGCAGAATGGCAGGAATGACAACCGCGGAACCGGCAATAAAAATTCCCGCAGCCACCGCCATATCGAGCAACCGCCAACGGCGCGACTCGACCGGCGCATCGTTCATCCAATTGGCCGCGGCGGACGGCTGTGTGGAAACTTCAGGCACTGCTTGCGAACTCATCTGCCAAACATGTAAACAGGTTCGGCGGGCCAGGCCCAACGGCGGTTCGTAATGTTCACGATCGGCAGACAGCGGTGCAATGCCCTGTCGCAACAGATCTAATTCACCGCGTAGTTGATGATTCGATTGCAATTCAGTTGCCAACTGCTCGTGTTCGTCGGTATCGAGGGCATCGAGCAGATAACCCATTAACTCGTTTCGCATCGAACTACTCTTTTTCGCTGGGGTGTGTCTCGATCCAGGCTTCGTTCAACTTTAAAATGGCGGCGTGCAATCGGCTCTTCACCGTGCCGACTGGAATTTGCAATATGTCGGCCGCTTCTCGATACTTCAGACCTTGGTA
>JAYTAU010000505.1:0-8488 GCA_043737375.1 Planctomycetia bacterium | reverse complement strand
CCCAGCAGGGCGTTGAAAAATTCTTTAGAAGCCCTAACTTTACTGAGTAAGGAAGCACTGGCAGAGCCAGTGGCACACATGCGGGCCGACGTTGTGTTCCAAGCATTTCGCTGGCTCTGAACGGTGATTTAACCCCGTTGGGGTAAATAATTAAGTAGTCCATTTTACCCAGGGTGCGCTTCGCGACCCTGGGCTAGGAGATGAAACCCCGTTGGGGTAACAAATCAGGGTCGTGACTGAGTGACAACTTCACGCCACTGGGTTGGCGACTGGAGGATACGAGGATTGGGGCTGTTCGCCCCGCCTCTCACGTGCGCGCTGAGCGCCGGCCGGCAATCTTCGAAACCAATTCTTGCTCGCGCAGGCTGGCAGCCCGTTTAAGACGCTGGGCCAAGCTGCGGGCTTTCTCCATCAAGGCGTCGGACAGCTCGACATCATCGACAAATCGAGCTAACAATTGATAGGCCGCCAATTGATATTCACCGAGCGGAATACTGGGGCGTTCGACTAGTTCGAGCGAAAACCGTCGCAATGCCGATTCGTGCCGAGCGGCTAACGTCCGTTGAAATGCGTGCAGCAATTGCGGATCGGATAGCTTTTTGACATCCAGTCGGCCTAGCCGGCTGAGCCTGATCGTGCCGATCTCTACACCGGTCGCGTCGATCGGTTCAGGCACCGGCAGGCCCAGGTTACGACGCAACTTGTCGCAAATCTCGTCGGCAGCAGGGTCGGTGTCTTCGAGCTCCAACACCAGAATTGCTGCCAGTAGGCGTCGTTGTTGTGCCGGATCTTTCGCCGCTGCTTCCGGAGTTTGATCATTGAACAGCGGCATGGCCAGCTTCGGCCAAATATCCAGCACGACTTGCTGGCGCTGTTCGAAGAGAAACTTTCGCCGCAGCGATTCCGTCGTGTCGTCGGGCAAGCGCCACCGCCAACTCAACGCCAGTTCCACGGCCGAAATGCGATCGTCGGCTTCTTCTTCGGGACCGGAGATTGTTTCGCCGGCGATTTGTTCAAGCAGTGTCCGGGCCGCTTCGAGTTGTGTGCGATAAACTTCCAGTTCGACGCGCGGAGGATCACCCTCTTCGGCGGCAAAAATCAGCGCTTCGGCTAAAACGACCGGGATCGTTTCGCGCGTTAGATTATCACCAGTCGTTAATCGAGGGCGATCGAGTAAGGCGAAGATTGCGATCGGTTGAATGTCGTCGTCGAACTCTTTGGTATCGATCTCGACGGATTCCGACCGGTCGCTGGCGGAAAGTCGCTGTTGTAACTCGGCAAGATTCTCGACGTCGTACGTGACGACCATGTCATCGACGTAGCCCTCGGACGCGCCCTTGGTCAGAAGTTGAGCCGTGGCTTCCGCTTCGATGGCGTCTTGTTCGTTGGCGGCGAGGTCGGCATAGCGGCGATAGGCGTGCGCCGCGCCGGTATAATCGCCGACAAAACCGCGCACCACAGCCAGGCTGCGCCAAACTTCCGGCGCATCGCCCGCGATCGAGCTGATGGCACTCCACAGATCGATCGCCTCTTGCCATTGCCCACGCAGCGCCTTTTGCAACGCAGCATTGAACTCGGGTGCCCACGCGACGCCCGCCGGTGCCGGGTCAAGCGTTAAATGCTCTTTGAACAGCACCGGTACGGCCGACGACTGCGTCATGCGGCCCAGCTTGGTCCGCGCTTCTTCGGCGTCGACGCCGTTGACACTCGCTTGTAATAGCAGCAGCCCGCGGGCAGGCAGCATATGCCCGGATTGCATAAACAGTTCCGCCAGCCTGCCCATGGCCGTAAAGACCTGATGCGGCAGCTCGCGACCGCTCTCTTGAACGGCACGTTGCAGGTTTTGCAAGCCCGACGCCATGTCGCCGCGCGCCACTTGCTGACAGGCTTGTTCGGACAACGCGATCGGGTTGTGCGGGTTCGATTTGACGAAGCGGGCCAGCGTGGCGTTGGCACCGGCTTCATCCTTCAAGGCAAGTTCGAGCGACAACCGACAGGCCAGTAGACAGGCCCGATGGGGATGGCCGGCTTCGAGCTGATCGACCAATGTTAGGCAACTGACGTGCTGTCGCCCTTGCAACATGCGCTGGACCTTGGCCAGTTCGGTGACCAGATCGGCGCAGCAAAATTTGACCTTCTTGCCGGTTCCACCAGGGCAAGAGGAGTAACGATCTATCGACATCCGCGCTTCGCTTTCGGACTAAAGGGACTAATACCGCCGGCGCGGGGTTCCGCGCGAGCAAGCCGATTATCCTAATGCACTAGGGCGCGGTCCTGCAACCGGGGAGGCGATGCCGGAGGGGTTGGGGATTAGGGGATCGGAGGGTGGGGATCAGGGATCGGGGGATGGGGGGATGGGGAATGAACAGCGCAAACTTACCGACCTGCATTGATCCCTTGAGCCGCGCTTGCGGCTTAGCTTGAAGAAAGCGTGAAACGGTGCTCTGTGTAAAGCCGGCGATGGCATCGCCGCGATTGAGCGAAATGTTCGACAAACTGAGCGCAAGAAAAACCCACTCATTGCAATGGGTGGGCTTGGTATCACGTTGACGTTCGCCCCTTACACGGTTCGGCGACGCTGACGCGCGACGAATAGCAGCCCGAACAGGCCTCCGCTGATTGCCATCGCAATCGTCGAAGGCTCGGGCACGGCGACTAGGTTGGCCTCGGCCCAGTCGATGGCTTGGTCATGCACGGCTTCCGACATGCCGTTGTTAAAGACGAAGAACAATGGAGCGCTATTGGCGAGGTTAACATCCGCATGATCCAGTTCCATCGCCAGCAAGTAAATTCCGTTGGCCGGCACGTTGCCGTCGTTCGGATTCGAATTACCATCCGCACCGTTCAAAAACGAGTTTAAGTGCCGATGCAGCGTGCCGGTCATCGAAACATTTCCGATCGAGAACCCCGCGACATCGGCGATTGAATTATCGACGATTCGATTAGCCGATCCCAAATTCAAACGCAAAGTTTCACCGCTGGGTACTGCGCCAAAAGATAACGGTGCAATTCCGTTCCAGTAGTTCAGATTGGCAGGTAAATTGAAACGTGTTCCACTCAGAAGATTGAAGCTCAGCGCACCGGTCGACAATCCGCTGCCGGCGGGTGCGTCGAAGCCGGGGTCGCCGGCAAAATACGGATCCGCGGGGTCTTCCTGGAAATCGTAGCCGAAAACCCGCACATTCGCAGTCACATCGCCCGTGAAATCATCCAGCGCGCCGACGACGATTTGGCCGCCGATCACCGTGGCTTGCACGTCGGAGTGCGCGGCAGAACTCGGCACGGTTACTAAAAGCGAAATTGCAATACCGACAATTAAGGTTGTCATTCTCATGTTGTTGCTCCTCGTTGTTTCGACAAACTATCAATTAACGCGGCGGTTTGACAAAGTTATTCCCGGACAGACACCATTCGGCGATTGTGTCCGACGCGATGAATTCGACCCTGCTGTCGGCATATAGATAATGCGCGCCGTCGGCATGGCGATCGGTCGAGACCTCGCCGTTCATGACTTCGAACACGCGTTTGTTGGCAATGTGCGAGGCCAAAAACCACTTGTTCGAATGGACGTGGTCATCGTGATCGTCAACCGGCCGGTTTTCACGATCGGTCAGTTCGAACGCCAAAATGGTCTTCGACACTGCCGGCAATTTGTTGCGATTGGTAATTGCGCCGATATTTCTTAGCGAGGTGTCGGTGACGTAAGCGTTTAACACGTAGCTGGTCATCTTCGCCGCCAAACGTTCCGAGCGCTTCTGATCGTCGGGACACATGCGAATCACGTCGACATCTTCCATGTATGGCGCGATGGTATAAATCCAGGCCTTGGTGGGATCGGCATCGTGTGCCGTCGAGGGAAAGTTTCCACGATGAGTGTCGCAATACATGATTGTCGCCAGCCCAACCTGACGCATGTTATTGGCGCATTCGGTGCGACGCGCGGCGGCGCGAGCGGCTTGAACGGCGGGCAACAACATCGCGATTAGTACCCCGATGATCGCAATCACGACCAAGAGTTCGACGAGCGTGAAGGCGGAGCGTTTTGAGAGTCGTGGGGTCATCGATCGCTTGGCATTCTGTGAAGCCTTGTTGCAATTCCGTTGCATCACGTCTCCAGTTGTAATTCAATTGCAAAAGCAAGTCAATTCGCAAAAGCATATAAATTGTAAATCATAGTCTTAGGCAGATTGTGCCCTATATACATTTGCGCTTTGTGTTGAATTGCGCAAGAATTGCGCTAGAGAGCGGCGAGATCACAGCGAGCATTCGTCATTCGCGTATTTCGCACTTTCGACATTTCGCGATTGAAAAAGCCTAGAATCAGATCGCGAAAAGATGAAAAGTCGAAATCGCGAAGACGCATCGCAACATCAAATCGAAATCACATTCAGCCCCGGGATTCCGTTTTCGTGCTTGCGGACTTGTGTAGATACGGCCTTGCAATGGTTGGAATTCAGATCAAACCGCAAATTTATCTGAAATGCGATGATCACACGTGTCTAAGCGCAGCCACGATCTCGCTACGCGACGCTTGCCAGGCCGGAAATAGCCCGGCGATCAAGCCCGACAATGCGGCCGCGGCCAGCCCGTAGAGTGCCACCTTGGTGGATGGCTCGAAGGCAATCGTGACGGCCTCGGCTCCCAGGCTGATCGGGTTAATCGCCAATGTTCCCAACGCTAGCCCGACCCCCAGCACTCCGCCGATCGTGCTGACGATCAGGCTCTCGATCAACACCATGATATAAACTTGCCTGTCGGAGACGCCGATCGTCCGCAGCACGCAATGTTCACGAATGCGATCCTGCACCGCCATGACGGTCGTCGTGGCGACCAGCATCAATACCAGCCCGACGCAGGCCACGCCCAGCCAATGGGCAAAGCCGATCAACTCGGCCAAGTCGGCAACGCTTGCCGCCTGAAAAACTCCCTTGGTGCGGGTGTCGGTGGCGACCGGGCCGTCACGAAACAAATTGTCAATTTCGGCAGCCACGGCTTGTGAATCGGCACTTTCACTCAGCAGCACTTCGTGCTGAGTAACGCGACCGACGCTCCCCTTTCCGCGCATGCGTTGCAAGAACGTCAGGTGTGTGTAGATCAGATCCTCTTCGCTGGGCTTTGGCGCGCTGAACACGCCTGCCACGGTGACGGTGAGTCCGCCGATGCTAAATCGCTCGCCGGTCTTAACGCCGCGCCGCCGCGCGACCGAACGACCGATCATCGCACCGTCGTCGAGCCGCTCGAACGTCGCCCAATCGCCGCTCGCCAATTTCAACGATCGCGCGCTTTGCAGCTTGTCGGCAGGCACACCATGAAATACGACGACGTCGAGGCTCGCGCGACAATTATTGGTGAAGACCTTGATGGGGACGGCATCGACCACGCCGCGGACTTTGCGTATTTGCGCTGCATAATCTTCCGGCAGCGAACTGGTCGCAGGGCAAAATCGATTCGCCTGAAACACGACCAGCGTACGGTCGGCGGCCGCGTCGCCAGTCAGCCGATCCAGGCCTTCGCCGACCGAAGTCACGATGCAAAACACGAACAATGCCACGGCCGAACCGGTGACGGTCAGCAGCGTGCGGGTGCGATGGCCCCAGATGCTTTTCAGAATGTAAGGGAAGAAGCGGAGCAAGGGGCGAATGGGGAAGTGGGAATGGGGAATGAACAGCGTGTGCGAACCGACCGACGTTTAATCCCTAGAGCCGCGATTGCGATTTAGCGTCGACATAGTCAAAAAAGCGTGAAAGCGGAAAGCGTGAGATGAAAAATGAAACGCGATCTTCCTACGACGCGTGAATGGTCATCGCTGGGCGGACCGGCTCGGTGCGTTCGACCAGCTTGCCTTTCTCCAATCGCAATCTCCGGGTGGCAATATCGGCAGCTTGCGGATCGTGTGTCACCATCAACAGCGTCGTATCCAATTCTTCGTTGAGTCGTCGTAGTAAGAGTTGTACCTGCGCGCTGGTTTCGGAATCGAGGTCGCCCGTCGGTTCGTCGGCAACGACGATCGTGGGGTTGGCGACAATCGCCCGGGCAATGCCCACGCGCTGCTCTTGTCCGCCCGAAAGTTGCCGCGGGTAATGGCTTGCTCGATCGACTAGCCCGACGGCGTCGAGTGCAATCTCAACCCGTTTGCGTCGCTCGCTCCGCGAGATCGGCAATAACAACAGCGGCAGTTCGACATTCTCATACGCTGAAAGCACAGGGATTAAATTGTGCATTTGAAAAATGTAACCGACGTTTGCGGCGCGCCAATTGGCCAATCGCGTGCGCGAGAGCGAAGTAATGTCGATCCCGGCGACGATGACATGACCAGCCGTGGGCCGATCGATGCCGGCAATGATGTTCAGCAACGTGCTTTTGCCCGATCCGCTGGCACCCATCAGCGAAATGAACTCCCCGCGCTCGATGTCGAGATCGGCATCTTCGAGCGGCGAGATCTGCTGATCGCCCTTGCGGTAGGTTTTGGTCAGATGATGAATTTCGACGAGCGGCATATGGGTGGAGCGTGAATGGTGGCGAGTGTTGTGTGTCTTATAGAATATAAAGCCGGCGATGGCATCGCAGGAATCGCAGTGTAAAGCCGGTGATGGTATCGCCGGAATCTCAGTGCAACGCCGGCGCAGCTATCGCCGGGAATATGCGACACTCATTTCAACTCAAAATTTTAGCAATACTTCGTGGAGCGATCGACTATTCAAACCGTCACCACTCGTGACCTCGCTGCCGCTCCCAGAGGGAGAGGAGTTACATTTTACCCGCACTCTCTTACTCTCCCTCATCCGTTCCAGTGACTCGAATCCGTTGTCCATCGGCCAATCCCTCACGCCCGCCGACGATCAACTTATCCGAAGGCGAAAGCCCCTCGACTTCCACCATGTTTTGTTGAGACCCCGTGTTCTTGAGCACGGTTGTGCCGACCGTAACCGATTTGCGTTTGGCTACTTTTGCGCTAGTATCTGCGATCCAAACCGTGCTGCCCGGCTCACCGGTTTGAATGAACGACTTTGGCACGAACACGCGCATCCGGGTCGAAGGCTTCGCGTCGGTATTAACCGGCGACGGCGGCGCGAGAAATGTCACCTGCACGAGCATCTCGGGCTTCACGGTGCGCGGCGGATCAACCAGTTTGACTTTGACTTCGAGTGTGTTTTTTTGGATGTCGGCTTGCGATGTGATGGCGATCACCTGGGCAGCGATCGGCTCAGTCGCCGACGGAGTTTGGACCAATACTTTTTGATCAAGCTGCACGCGCGGCACGTCTTCGAGCCGCACATCCGCACGAATTTGCAAACTGTCGGGGTCATACAGCGTGACGATGGTGCTGCCATCGTGCTCGCTATTCTCCGCTTTACCCATTACACGCTTGCCGAGCTTCGCGACGACCGCCATCACCACGCCGTCGCTGGGCGATTTGATCTGCATTCGGTTGAGATGTGTGGTCGCTCGCTCGTAGGCAATCTCGGCTTGATCCAGCTTGGCGTTAAATACGGCGACTTGCGCTTCAGCCTCGGCCGCCTTACGCGTCTCATCGGTGCGTAGTTCGAGCTGTTTTTTCAAGGCCTCGCGCCGGCGAGCCAGCGATTGCTCCTCGTTTTCGAGCCGCGGTCGCTTCTTGGTCAGTTCGTCGAGTACCGCTTGGGCCGCATCCAGTTCGCTTTTGGCACGTTGCAATGAACGGCCCGAGACGGCCTCGCCCGCTTCGCGTTTGCCGTCGTGTTCTTGGCGTGCGATGAGCTGCTTCGCTTCGGCCCCTTGCAGTTGAACCGGCAGCACGGCCAGTTCGTTCTGCACGCGCGCTAATAGCGCATCCGCCTCGGCCAACGCCGCTTCGAGATGTACGGGGTTTTTAAGGGTGATGCGCGCGGCTTCGGCCGTGGCTTCGGCGCTGCGAAGTTCGGCCGCGCGAAGCTGGCGATCGACCTCCGACTCGCGTAGTGCAAGTCGCGCGTCAATGTCGATCAGTTTGGCAACCACTTGGCCGCGTTTGACCGCTTGTCCCTGCACGACCGGGAGCTGCTCGACAAAACCATCGACCTGCGCGGAAACTTGCGTGGCCGCGGGACTCGGCTCGACCCAGCCGGCCGTCTTGAACAGCGGCGCATCGGTTGCTTCGATCGTCGATTGCGTGAAGTAGACCGGTCGCACGGTGACTGCCGCTGCCGGCAAAAAGCTGTCGCGCGCCGCCCAGGCTAATACCGATATCAAACCCAACACCAGCGACAACGGCAACACGTACCGTGACCAGATGCGTCGCGGCGGCGCTAGCGCAACGCTCGTCGGTTGCCCGGAGGGGCGTACCGCGCGATGCACAGCCAGCCGTGAGAGGTCGACGTTGGGGTTCATGCAGGTCAGGGATCGGGGGCAGGGAAAATTAAGAATTACAAATTACGAATTACAAAGGGCCGAACGCAAATGAGGAATTGCGAATGCCAACTTAAACCACATGCCAAGCTTCGTAATTCGTAATTTACTTGGTTCGGACATA
>JAYTAU010000504.1:0-8497 GCA_043737375.1 Planctomycetia bacterium | reverse complement strand
GCGCGATCGGTTTCGACGGCGATCAGCTCTGTCAGGGCTGCATCACTGGCGACTACCCGACGCCGACCGGTCAAGAGCTATATCAGATCGCGCTGCGCAACACGAACGCCGGCGACGGCCAGCGAACGTACGAAGGTTTGCCGGTCGTGAAGTTGTAGGGTTTTTCGACTCAACTTGTAAAGCCGCGACCATTGGTCGCGTTTCGGGTCGGATCTGTGTGGCCTTTTGAAGATCCCTCGGGAACGTCGACTCTAAACCAGTGCGTCGTTGATGAATTGGAATGGTCGCCGCTCACGCCCTCGGCGGATATTGTGTTGTTCGATGTATTCGATTGCGTTGAACCAATGTTCGTATTCGTACAGAAACGATCGCCATCGTCCTTTGCACCAGACCGGCGTTTTATGGTCTGTCTGTTGATGCACTTCCTTCGTGGTCCGATCTGCAAGCCACTTTGCCGTGCCGTCGATGTCACGTCCGCTATAGCCAAGTGTACGTGCCATGATCTCGCCTCCGCCAATGCTGCAGCCCGCACTGACCTGATTGAATGCAAGCGGTGGTTCTGAACGCCAGCAGAGTACTTTATGCCCAATCTGCCGTTGGAAATCAAACTGTCAATTTTGGTCACCGAATGTCGCGACTAATGGTCGCGGCTTTACAGGGAATTGCATAGGGGGGGCCGTTCGCGAATTGACAGTTGGCGAATCTTGGCATTTCTGCCGTCACGCGGTTTCAGCCCAAAACGCGACCAATGGTCGCGCCTTTACAGGGAAATACCGAGTTTTTTGACGCCCCGTCCACATTTTTCGGATCGAACCGGCCATGATTGGCGTCAAAACCCTTCGCCAACGCTTATAATACAGTGGCGTTTATCCCGGCTCATACGGATTGGGTGCCATGCCCACTGCCCTGAGTGGGCATGATTACGATGGTGAAGTGCAAATGGGCGCTTTAACGATTTTGCCCGATTAACATGCCCAAGCAAAGCCGTGGGCATGGCACACCGCGCTGGCGGAAAGCATCGGTTTGAGTACAACACTGCTTTGGGGACAATACAATGGCAACGCGTACCGCTCGCGTCGATAGTCGCGATCAATACATCGAAAACCAAATTCGTAAGACCCGCGGCGAATTGCGCGGCGTCGAGCTTGCCGGCCGACTGATGGTGTTGTTGGTCGGTACGCTGGCCTACTTTCTGCTTGTCGCGGTCTTCGATCATTGGATTGTGCCAGGCGGGCTGGGCATCTGGTCGCGGCTATTTTTCTTGGCGGTATTGTTGATCGGCGGCGCGGCATACTTATTCCAGCAAATCGTGCCGCTGTTTCTGTATCGCATCAATCCGGTTTTTGCCGCCCACACGATCGAGCGTAGCAAGCCCTCGCTCAAAAATAGCCTGGTCAATTTTTTGATGTTGCGATCGCAACGCGGCGGCGTGCCCGATGTGGTGTATCAGGCGATTGAAGAACAGGCCGCCGCCAACCTAACGCAGACACCGATCGATCATGCGGTCGATCGTTCGAAGGTCATTCATATCGGCTATGTATTGTTGGGAATGGTGGTTGCATTCGCGGCGTACGTTCTCGTTTCGCCCAAGAACCCGTTGGATACCGTCGGTCGCGTGGTCTTGCCCTGGTCGGATATTTTGCCCCCCACGCGGGTCGCCATTCGCGAGATCGATCCGGGTTCGACCACGGTTTATCGCGGCGAGCATGTCACGATTGCGGCCGAAATTCTGCGGCTGGGCGACGGCGAGCCGGTCAAGCTGTACTACTCGACCGCCGATCGCCAGATCGTCGATCAGCCGGTGATCATGTTTGTGCCGAAGAATGGTTATCGACATAGCTGCACGTTGCCGGTGCTTGACGAGTCGGTGTCGGTCTCGCCGGAAAACGGCCTGCAGCAAGACATCGATTACCGCATCGTGGCCGGCGATGCGATCAGCCATACCTACCGCTTGTCGGTCGTGCAGGCCCCGAACATAATGGTCGAGAAAGTCGTTTATGCGTATCCGAAATATACGGGCCGGGCGCCGGAAACAATCGAACGAACCGGTGATTTGCGCGGCCTGGAAGGAACGCAGGTCACCATTCACGCTGTCGCAAACCAACCGATCAAGTCGGCGTTTATCGACTTCGACGGCCGCGGGCTGAGTAAACGCGCAATGAAGGTCGACGGCCAACAGGCTGCGGTCACGCTGACGCTCGCCATGAACAAAGATCGTACCGGGCCCGAGTTCGGCAACTACTACGTGCGATTTGTGAACGAAGCAGATCGCGCGAACCCCGAGCCGGTTCGTTACCGTATTGAAGTCACGCCCGACTATGCGCCGGAAATCGAGTTCCTCAAACCAGCCAAGACCGAGACCGATGTGGCGCTGGATGCGAATATCACATTGCAAGTGCAGGCATCGGACCCCGATTTTGCGTTGACGCGGGTCAATATCGCGGCGCGCGTACGCGAACAAGCTGCGTTTGTCCGCTATTTGTTGCCGACCGCGACGCAGAAGATCGCCTCGGGACGCTTTACGCAAATGGCCGTCGTGCGACTGAGCGACGTGCGGTTGAAAGACGGCACCGCGCTAGCGGCAGGCGACGAGATCGAATATTGGGCCGAAGCGATCGATAACAAGACCCCCAACGGAAACGCCGCGAAGACCGAAATTCGTAAGCTGCGCATCGGCCAGCCAAGCCGCGGCCGCAATCAACAGAATCCGCAAAACGAACAACAACCCAATGAAAATCAGCAGGGGGGCAACGGCGATCCGCAGAACAGCGACCAGCAAAACGGCAATCGGCAGCCCGATGACTCCCGCGAACAAAACGGCGGCAAGCAACCGCAGAACGACGGTCAAAACAATCCAAACGACAATCGCGGCAATCGCCAACAACGCGAGCCCAACGACCCACCCAATCGCAACGAGCAGCCCGAGGGGAACAATGCCGGCGACAATCGACCGGAGCCTAACCCGGCCGACGCGAAGGGCAATGATCCAAACAACGCGAAGCAGAACGATTCCAAGCAGCAGAAACAGCCAAACGCCGACGACAAAAACCCGCCCAACGGCGCAAAACAGAATCCTGGCGACAATCCGAACGACAAATCGGGTGATCAGCAGGCAGGCGACCCGCAAAATGCGGGTCAGAAGGGGAATGACCAGAAAAACGGTGATTCCAAAAACGGTAACTTAAAAAACAGTGATCCCAAAAACAAGGATCCCAAAAACAGCGACAAGAGTGGCGATCGGCAAAACGACGCACGGAAAAATCCGGCCGGGCAGGGGGGTGCCGAAGGGAACCCCGGCAACCAAGATCGCAACGCCGATGCCGCGCAGGGCGCTAACGACCGCACAGGAGATCAACCGCAAGAAAAACGTCCTGTAGAGAAGGAGGGCGAGGACGACCGCGCGATTCAAAACATTCTCGATCACGCTCGTACTAAAGAAGGCAAGACACCCGACTCGCCAAAGAACGATGACGCCAAGAACGGCGGCAGCAATAACGGCGCTACTAAGCAGCCCAACCCGGCCGAGAACAACGCCACGAAACAGAACGAGCCGGCGGATGCCAAGAATGACGCGTCCAAGCAAAACGGCCCTAAGAACGACGGCCCAAAGAACGACGGCCCAAAGAACGACAGTACTAAGAACGACCAGGCAGAACAAGAGAACGCTCCTGGGGCTGACGATCAAAAAAATGACAACATGAAAGACAAGACCGGCGCGCCGAAAAATGCCGGTCAAAAGAACGCCGATCAGAAAGGTACGGAATCCAAAGACCCAGAGCAAAAAAGCCCAGAGCAAAAAGGAGCAGCGAAAAAAAGCCCAGATCAAAAGGGTACTGAGCAAAAGGGTACTGATCAAAAGAATCAAGCAGATCAAAAAGGCACGCCGCCGAAGGGGGCTGATCAGCAAGGTGCCGACAAGCAGGGTGCTGACAATCAGAACTCCGAGAAGAAAACCGTAGAGAAGCAGGGTGCTGGCAAGTCGGGAGCAGAAAAGGGAGCCGCCGAAAAGGGTGGTAATGAGAAGAGTGGTGCCCAGCAGCAGGGCGATGCCATGAAACAACCTGGCGACAAAGCCGGCACTGAAAAATCAAACACCGAAAAATCCAACACTGAAAAATCCAACGCCCAGCAAAATCCCAATCAGTCGGACCAGAAAACCGATCAGCAACCAGGCAAAGGGGCAGAGCCCGAAAACGCCCCTGGCAAACGATCTGACGATAAATCGGGCGAGAAGGGCAGCGGCAAAAGCGAAAAGTCGAGCGAAACCCCGGCTCCGCAAGAAAAATCGAAACCGACCGATTCCAAAAACGCCGCTAACAAAGCGACGGAAAAATCGGGCGATAATACCGTAAACAAAGCACAGTCTCCTGCTCACGGCAACAAAGATTCCAGCACCGAGTCCGACTCGGACGGCGAGAAAAAAGGGGGCGGCAAAAAGGGTGGTGGAAAAAATGACAACCAGGCCGGCAAAGGTAGCGCCGGCTCGCACGAAAGTGCCGATGACGGTGCCAAGAAGTCTAAGGAACCAGGCGCCGGCGAGACTGGCAAGAAAGCCGGCGAAGGCGAAAAAGCCGATGGCCAAACCGGCAAATCGTCCGCCGATCAAAAAGGCGCGGGCAGCGAATCGAAAAAATCGTCAGACGGTCAAGGTGGTCAACCCAGCGACAAGTCCGGCGACTCCAACATGAAGTCCAAGCAAGGCGACCAAGGCGCCAAGGCCGATCCCGGCGGCAAAGACCCGCAGCATGGTCCTAACGTGAAGCAACCCGGCAGCAAGCAGGGCGATGGCCAACACGGCGATCAGCCGGGCGAACCGAATCAAAACAAACCCGAGACCGGCAAACAATCCAGCACCGGCCAAAACGCCGATGGCACCGGCGGCGAGGCCGGACCGCCGCCCAACGGCCCGCTGGTCGATCCGGGCGAGGACAAAGCGAACCTCGAATACGCCAAGAAAGCCACCGATCTGGCACTTGATCACTTGCGCAATCAATTGAAGAAGGGAGAACCCGATCAAGAACTGCTGGATAAACTGGGCGGCTGGTCCAAGGATGACCTGGCCTCGCTCTTGCAACGTTGGGAAAAAATGGAACGTGACGCGCAGCAAACCGGCCCGCAAGGCACCAAGGCCAAGGCGAATCTCGACGACGCGATTCGCAGCCTAGGGCTGCGACCGGGTCGAACGCAGCGCGCGGCCACGCGCAACGCCGATGACCAGGCGCGGGGCTTGCGCGAGGCGGCCCGCACCGCTCCGCCGCCGGAATACGCCGATCAGTATCGCGCGTTTCAAAAGGGGACGTCGCGCGGGCGATAAACGAGTTGCGAATTTTTGTAAAGCCGCGACCGCTGGTCGCGTTTCAAAGCGAGTTAGTCGCCAGTCATCGCGATCAATGATCGCGGCTTTACACAGTATTTTTTGATTCGATCACCCTGCATGCACCTTCCCCGCTACCTCGTCCCCTTCCACCCCAAGCGGGTGCCGCATTGCTTTACCGATGTGCTGATCATCGGCGGCGGACTGGCCGGTTTGCGTGCTGCCATCGCCATCGACCCCAAACTCTCGGTCCTGGTCGTCACCAAGGATCATATCAAGCAGTCCAATAGCCAGTATGCGCAAGGCGGTATCGCCAGCGTGTTCGATCCCGAAGATCGGTTCGACAATCACATCGCCGACACGCTTTCCGCCGGCGGTCGACTGTGCGACGAAGCCGTGGTCGAGATGGTCGTGCGCGAATCGCCCATCCGCGTGCGCGAACTGATCGAGTGGGGCACGCACTTCGATCTCGAAGGCGACGAACTCGCATTGGGTCGCGAAGGAGGCCACAGCCACGACCGCATCGTGCATGCGTTGGGCGACGCCACGGGCAAGGAAGTCATGCGCGCGGTCATCGACTACACCAAAACCCTGCAGCATCTGCAGACCTGGCAAAACACCTTCACGCTCGATCTGCTCACGCACGAGGGCGTCTGCCGCGGTGCCTTGGTCTGGAATCCGCATCATGGCAAGACCCTGGTCTGGGCCAAGCAAACGATCCTTTGTACCGGCGGCGTGGGGCAAATCTATCGCGAGACGACCAACCCCGACGTGGCCACGGGCGACGGATTGGCGATCGCCTATCGCGCCGGCGCGGAGCTGCGCGATATGGAGTTCATGCAGTTTCATCCCACGGTGCTCTACATCGCCGGTAGTAGCCGCAACCTGATCACCGAAGCCATTCGTGGCGCAGGCGCACACCTGATCGATCGCACGGGCAAGCGGTTCATGCCCGAGTTCGACCCGCGCGCCGAGCTGGCCCCGCGCGATGTGGTCAGCCGAGCGATCGTCACGCAGATGGAACGCTCAAGGCATCCGAATGTGTATCTCGACCTAAGCCACTTGGACGGCGCGAAAATGCGGGCCCGTTTTCCCGGCATCGCGGCGATCTGCGGCGAGTTCGGGATCGACATCGCGCGCGATCCGATTCCCGTGCGGCCCGGCGCGCATTACATGATCGGCGGGGTGGTGGTCGACCTTGAGGGGCGGACCAGCGTCCCAGGCTTGTGGGCTGCCGGCGAAGTGACCAGCAGCGGCTTGCACGGCGCGAATCGATTGGCGTCGAACAGCCTGCTCGAAGGGCTAGTCTATGGCGCGCACGCGGGCGAAGGAGCGTCACAGGCCTCGCGCGATGTGAACGCCGGCGACGCGCACAGCGGCAGCGACGACTACCGGGCTTTGCCGCTGGAGAATGACAAGCTGGCCGACAGCCCCGAATCGCTCGATCTTTCGGACATTCGTAATTCGCTCAAAAGTTTGATGTGGCGCAATGTGGGCGTACGGCGCGAGGGGGACGCGCTTTCGGCGGCGGCGGAGGATGTCGAGCGTTGGTGCCGGTATGTATTGCCGCGACAATTTGCCGAGAAGAGCGGCTGGGAGCTGCAGAATATGCTGGTCGTGGCGCGGCTGATGATCCGCGCGGCGCTACTGCGGACTGAAACCCGCGGTGTGCATTTACGGACGGACTACCCGCAGGCTGACGACGCGAATTGGCGGAAGCATTTGACGTTTCGGCGCGAGAGGATCGTATAATGGAATAGCATTTTGATTTGCTAACGTGAAGGTCATTGAAGTCTGAGTCTGGTTTTGAATTGTAATTAAGGAGCGGTCCATGGCCACACAACTTTTAGCGCAAGCCTTCGCGGAAGCCGCTAAACTTTCCGACGACGAACAAAATTCGCTAGCTGCCGTCGTGATGGAAGAATTGGAAGCCACAAAAAAGTGGGACGATGCCTTCGCAGGTTCTCAAGAACTGTTGGCAAGAATGGCGGAACAAGCGCTGGCTGAGCATCAGCGGGGTGAAACTCGGCCGCTTGATGTGGATGAACTATGACTTCACATACCACAACAAGCTTTTGGAAGCTGTATCGAGCCTTGCCGAAAACGGTTCAGCGTCAAGCGAAGTCTGCATTTCGGAAGTTTCAACAAGAGCCGTTTCAATCGGGTCTGCAATTCAAGCAAGTGCACGAGACGTTGCCTGTCTATTCGGCAAGGATTAACCGCGATTTCCGTTGCGTCGGTATTCGGCACACTGAAAAAATCGTCTGGTACTGGATCGGTTCGCATTCGGACTATGAAAAGTTGCTATCTAAGATTTGAGTAAGCCTCAGATAGTCAAACTTCGCAATGCAATGACGATACTGAACGCCATTCAGCAATCCATCGACGACATGGACCTGGGCGATCTAGGATTACCATTCGAAGATTTCGACCGCGACTTTCGAGCGAAGCACAATCTTAATGCCAACTCATGACTCGGCCTGTCCGAATTCTGTCCCGAGCCAGGGCGAATGAAGCGAGTCTGGTCGGAGTTATACGGCCTTAGTCCACAAATCTTGGCAACAATTCCGAACCGTCACCGGGGTCAACTGCGTAGGGTAAAGGTCTAGACAACCCCGTTTGCCGCAAGGTACAGTTCACGTGCCATGAAACATGGTGCCAAACGCGGGGAAGTGTAACGGCGGTAAGAGTTTAATGCGATGAGTACGGGTACGAACCTTCGCCTGGGCAATCGTGCGATACGTTGTCAATACGTATCTCGCCGTTCAGGTCATCGCTAAAAGCGAATCCTCTCCTGCTCGTTCCTCGCTGTCCTCTCCCAGGAGAGAGGGATTTGAAATACGTACCAATTTATCGGCCTCTCGTCAATTTTATCACCAGCAAATCAACCTATGAGTGCTACTGCCCAACCGCAGATGTCCGATAAGCCAATGACTGGCACACCCATGATCGAGGCCATCGGGCTGTCGAAATTCTACGGCGAATTTGCTGCCGTTCGTGATGTGTCGTTCAAAGTCAATCGGGGCGAAGTCGTCGCGTTTCTCGGCCCCAACGGCGCCGGCAAAAGCACCACCATGAAGTTGCTGACGGGATATCTATCGCCCTCGACAGGCATGGCGCGAATCGCCGGGCACGACATGGCACAAGATCGGCTGGCTGGTGCCAAGAAGCTGGGCTATCTGC
>JAYTAU010000503.1:0-3458 GCA_043737375.1 Planctomycetia bacterium | reverse complement strand
TCCTCTGCGTCTCTGCGCGAGGCTTTCGTTCGCGCCCTTCAGCCCGCCCGGCTTGGCATTATTCCGCGACATGTCACAAATTCCCGAAAATGCGGAATAAATCCGTGCTGAATTCGTGCAACATTTCTTCGTTAACCCAAGGGAGCATTGCACTTCGGTCACGGTGATCGATCGAATATCGCGCGAATTATTCCGCATATTGCCATGCTTTAGTGCGCACTTGCGTCTGATTGTTTCGCCGGTGGGATGGGTTTATGCAGAATCATGCACTACAGATTTTACCGCGCTTGCCGGCCTGATTTCAATGCTGCGGTAGGACGGAATTCATTCCGTCTTGCAGCATCGATCGAGCTGCACAAACGGAATGAATTCCGTTTTACTTCCGAGACGCTCACACGTACTATGCCCGCCATTTATGGCGGTTAAACGTTGCCCTGGGCCATGATCCTCAGGCCCGTTGACGGGTCTTGCCGGCTTCGGCTTGAGCCAGATGTTCGGGCGATGCGTAAACGCTACTGAATTTAGGGGAAGGCCCGTGAACGAGCCTGCAATTTAGCACTCGTACATTGTTGACCCCGCGCCATAAACGGCGGGGCTAAACCTGAGGAAGAGGCATGAATGCCTCTCGTTTGTTCACCCCGGCTCGTACTTGCCGGTGACCTGTTCTGCGCAATCTGATTTTCTACCTACTTTCGAGACGCTCACACGACCCCCGATCCGTTCATCACTTCGCGTGACGAACCGGAGGTCCATTCCTACGCTTCCGGAAGGGGCCGGCCGGCCGAAGCCGCACGCGGCGATTTGCTTCATAGCTTGACACACCCGGTCGAAGGAATATCATGGCACGATAGCTAATTGCAAGTCGAGAACTGGCTAGCCACTTGCGCTGTCCAAGCTCGATTGCGATTCGCGGGTGACGGTTGTAGCCGTCACTCGGTCGTTATTTAGGGCGCCGGCGACTTAGTCGGGTTCTTCACGTCTGTCATGTTCGAGCGACTGGCGGCTTGGCGCTATGCCCTCCGTTGCTCGTGCTGGGAGTTATCCGGATGGCCGCATTTCGGCGCTTGGCAATATCAGAGGTCGGAGAAGTCACCGTGGTCCGGTTCGTCGATCGCAAGATCTTGGACGAGCTGAATATTCAAGAGCTGGGGCAAGAGCTTTTTCAATTGGTCGAGACCGACCACCGCAGCCGCATTTTGCTTAACTTTTTCAATGTCGAGTTTTTGTCCAGCGCCGCATTGGGCAAGCTGATCACCCTGGATAAAAAAGTCAAAGCCCACGGCGGCAAGCTCAAATTGAGCAATATCCGCCCCGAAATTTACGAGGTGTTTGCGATCACCAAGTTGAATAAATTGTTTGATATCAAGGACGAAGAGGCCGACGCTCTGGCGGCCTTCTGATTCGACGTTGGCACGTTTGTTCGCGGCCGCTCGGGGCACCACCACACGGCGTAAGGTCATGTCCGAATCGAAGTCTCAGCGCTGGTCGACTGACCTGACCCTGCCCAGCATCCGCGGCGCGGGCAAGGAGTTCATCGCCGCATTGCTCGACGAGCTCAAGCAGCACCACTGGACCGATCACGAAATTTTTGGTGTTCACCTGGCCGTCGAAGAGGCCGTGGTCAACGCCATCAAACACGGAAATCAGCTCGACGAAACCAAGCAGGTTCATATTCGCTGCAAGCTATCGGCCGACAACCTATGGGTCGAAATCATCGATGAGGGATGCGGTTTCAATCCCAACGAGGTGCCCGACTGCACCGCCCATGAGAATCTCGAAATTCCCAACGGCCGCGGGATCATGCTGATGCGCAGCTTTATGTCGAAAGTCGAGTACAGCCCGTCGGGCAACTGCGTGATACTCGAGAAAATTCGTGCCGTCCGGCATTGAACTATCGAAAGAGTTCGACCTGCCGTGAACTTCCGATTATCTTGATAAGCCTCGGACATCGGCCGCGCCATACGCCGAAAACCATTACTAGTTCCCCGTCAGCTTCGGGAATTCACGGTAGAATTGTCGTGAAACTAGATTTCCCGATTTCCCATTCCATTTCCACCTACTCCGGCTTCTGATGGGCATTCGACTGCGTTGTCCCAACGGTCATAAGCTGAACGTCAAGTCGTTCTTGGCCGGCAAACGGGGCGTTTGCCCACATTGCGGGGCAAAATTCGATATTCCTTCAGACCAAAAAGCAACGCACGATTCGGGCGACGAACTGTCGCTGCCTCCTCCGGCTGGCGATCTAGAACTTCCGCTGCAGGCAGTTGAATTCGACCAGTTGCCCGCACCCACATCCGCACCGGTACACACCGCGCCAATTTTAATGCCCTTGCAGGTCGCGCCGCAGCCGCCAATCCAGCCCGTCGCGCGTGATCCGATTGCCGAAGCACCTGGGGCGGTTTGGTATGTTCGTCACCCGGTTGCGGGGCAATTCGGTCCCGCGCCCGCCGAGCTGTTTCGACAGTGGCTTGGAGAAGGGCGCATCACCGCCGACTCGCTCGTCTGGCGCGAGGGCTGGGCCGAATGGCAGTCTGCGCGAGCAATCTTTCCGCAGTTTTCTCCGGCTCCAGTTCCGCTCCCGCGATCGCCGTTCGAAGCAGTGCCCGGTCCCACCGATGCCTTCGGTATCCCCGAGGAGACACCGATTCTACCCGGCATCAAATCGATCGGCCAGGCGGGTCGCGGCCGCAAGAAGAACGATCAGACGATGGTCATCATGACCATTGTCATGTTGGTTGTGGTCGTCGTGCTGGGCATTATCTTCGTGGTGGTGTTGAATCAAACCAGTCAGCCCGACCCGTCGCCGGATACCACGGTTGGGCGGCAAAGCGAAGATCATCAAACATGTCTCTTAGTGTAGGCTAGTGTAGGCATCTCGCTCCGCGAAGCGCGTTGTATTCGCATAGCTAATCTCGCTTAACGTAGGGCGAAACGACAAACAATAGCACGCGCTGGCCCGCCGCGATCGCTTGGCTTACAATCGAGTGGTCGACTCGCCGCAATCCTAACCCGACGCGCCAACGAAGCATAAGCACGACTAGCAGGTTTTTCCTCGCTGACACATCGGGTTAGGATAAGTATCGTTTGGCTCTAAGCACCTCCTAATTCAGTTCCTGTCGTAGGGTTAAATTATCATGAAATCACTAGTTTTTGTCGGTCAACTGCTCTCGGTACTACTCATTTTCTCTCTGATGTACTCCTCGGTTGCTCGAGCCGCCGCCGACGATTCCAGCATCGCACTGGGTGAGGGTCAGCTACTACTCAAAGCACCCAAAGATTGGGTTCGCAAAGAACCGAAGTCGCGGATTGTCGAACATGAATTCGCTACGCCGGCCGTCAAGGGCGACGACCAAGACGGGCGCGTAACGATTTTGGGTGCCGGCGGCACAGTCGATGCTAACATCGATCGTTGGGCAGCCCAGTTTGTGGCCAAAGCCGGCGAAGCTCCCAAGCCCAAA
>JAYTAU010000502.1:0-3459 GCA_043737375.1 Planctomycetia bacterium | reverse complement strand
GATGCCATGTTCGGCGGCGCGCCGTGCTTCGCGTTCCCAAGCCACACAGACATCGGCCAAAAAATCGTCCGCCGGTCCGGCGGCTTCGGTCAATACTTCGTCACCGCGATCGCCGTAATACCCGACTGCCGACGCCGACACCAACACGCGAGGTTTGTTGGACAGGCTGATCAGTCGATCGACTAGGTGGCGCGTGCCGGTCACGCGGCTTTCGCGAATGGCCTGCTTGCGAGCTGCGGTCCAACGATCCGCTGCCACATTCTCGCCCATCAGATTAAAGACCGCATCGACATTGTCGAACGCCTCGACCGGCGGCCGGCCTGAAAGCGGATCCCAAGCCCGCACATCGGCGTTGAATTTTGCCAATGCCGGGCCGGCGCGCCGGACATCGCGAGTCAGCACGACCGGGCGATCGAGTAGTTTCAACAGTCTCGGCCCGACAAAACCGGTAGCACCGGTGACCATAGCACGCATGATGACTTCCTAGATCGGCAGATTGAGTAATGCACTGATACCGCGCATTGTAGACCAATAGCGAATCCCGGCGAGAGCCATGGACGGATCGGAGGTCCATCCCAAGAGACATCCAACGAATGGGCGCCCCTTGAATTAAATCGTCCGACTGCTACTTGATCACTTCACGTCCGCGCAGCCAATCGGCACAACGCACCGGCCAGGTCGAAAGCAACGGGTCCTTCGGGGCCAGCCCGTAACCGTGCCCCCCTTTTTCATAAATGTGCAGTTCGGCCGGCACCTTGGCCTTGCGCAAAGCCATGTAGAACAGCACGCTATTTTCGGGCGGCACAGCCGTGTCGCCGCCCGAGTGGACCATGAATGTGGGCGGTGTTTCGGCGGTGACTTGGGTCTCGTTCGAGAAGCCGGCGACCAGTTTTTCATCGGCGTCTTTGCCCAACAGATTATTCTTCGATCCGACATGTGCGTAAGGCGTGGTAAACGAAATCACCGGGTAGACTAATACCATGAAGTCGGGCCGGCAACTGACGCGGTCGATCGGGTCGGCGGCGTCGCTCTTGCCCGCATCGAAATGCGTGCCGACTGACGATGCCAGATGCCCGCCGGCCGAGAAGCCGAGAATGCCGATTTTCTTAGGGTCGAGCTTGTACTTGGCGGCGTCGGCGCGAACCATGCGCACGGCACGTTGTGCATCGAGCAGCGGCGCGGGGTTTTGGTAGCCGGTTCCGTTGTGGCGATACTTCAACACAAACGCGGTTATACCGAGTGTGTTGAGCCATTCCCCCACATCGCGACCCTCATGCCCCATCGCCAAATTGCCGTAACCGCCGCCTGGGCAAACGACGATGGAACTGCCGTTTGCCTTGTCGGCAGCCGGCAGATAAACGGTCACATGAGGTTTATCATTGTCGGCTTCGCCCTTGGCCAACGGTGCGCCTTTGGGCCAAAGCAATTCGACGGCCGGTTCGTCGGCATCGGCTCCGTGCCAAGGCAACACCATTGTCATGAGCAGCACCAACAGGGTAAAACCCACACGAAATCGATCACGCAAATCCGACACGGCGAACATGGGACGGTCCTTTGATTGTATACAGTGAGATAATGCAGTGTTGCCGATAACCGATGGTAGCATAACCCGCAGCGTAAGCGAGGATTCCCGCGTCGGGCGATCGCGCCTCGCTGAAGAATCGGGTTGTGAAACGTGTTATCGGTCTCGTTGCTGTTCGAACAGAAATACGCCCCGCTTGTTCGATATGACGACGTCGAGCAGTTTGTCGTTGTTGATGTCGATGACTTCGAATTGGGTACCCACGCCGCTGTTGTGGTCGATCACGTGCGGCGTCCACTCGGGTTTGCCGTCTTTACGCGATAGCTCGAACCAGGCCAGCAGCGGTGCCGCACCGGGATCGACATCCCCATTGGGACCGTGTGCCCAATACCGTTTGCCGGTAATGAAATCGGGCAGCCCGTCGCCGTTGATATCGGCCGACATCAACGCGTGCGTTTGTGAGAACAACTTGCTGATCTCGTGCGTTTTCCAGCCGTCGGTCTGCTGCTCGTGCCACCACATGCCAAGTCCATGGGCCGAAGTCGAGAGCACGTCGTTGTCGCCGTCGCCGTCGAAGTCGTAGGCATACATGTGTGCGCAATCCTTGCCAAACGGCGCACTATGAAACTTCCACTCGTCGGTTCGGACTGGGGTGCCCTTGACTTCAAGCGTTTGCGAAGCCGGTGCTTCCCACCAGCCTTGCGGCACCAAAATATCCGGCCGGCCATCCTTGTTGATGTCGCCGGCACCGATCCCGTGCGAGTATTTGGTCGTGCCGGGCGCACCGTTCGCGGAAATCCGTTGAGTGGCAAACTGCGATAAGGGGTCCGAACCAGGCCGCGCCAGGGCCATGAAACGATCTGGTCCGTCGGGCTGCTTCGCGTCGGGGCTGGTGGCGAACAGCAATTCTCGTTTGCCGTCGCCGTCGATGTCTAAATACTGCGGACTTTCATTGTTGGTGACGCTTACGCAGACATGCTTTTTCCAAGGGCCGGCTTTCCCTTGAGGGTTTTCGAACCACCAAGTCTCTTTGCCGGGAAAATCGACCACCATCAAATCGGCCCAACCGTCGCCGTTGCGGTCGTCGGCGTAATTGACAAAGCTGTCGCTGTAATTCTTAGGATCGAACTCGCCCGCCTTATCGCGGATCTGGTGCAGCTTCCAATCGGGAGCCGCATACCAGACACTGCCGGCGGCAATGTCGAGCTTGCCGTCGTGATTGAAGTCGGCCACGGCGACTCCCTCGCTACGAAACTTGGCGTCCAACTCGGTACGCTTCCATTTGATTTTGCTGCTATCGACCGTATCGACGGCCGAGGCGCTTGAAGCGATGGCGAGCGACACTAAACAACACAGCGCCAGTGATCGAATCGAGGACAGACTTTTCATAAAGTGCGGAGTTGAAAGTGTGAAGTTGGGAAGCGCAAGGTTTGATCTAAACGAAAGCGACCCTCGAAGTTACGGAGAGGCAACCTGCTCGCCGCCGCTGGCGGTCATCAATGCCTGAAGTGTTTCGGCGTCGATCATTTCGGTCAACAAATGTACGGAACCGTCGCCAAACAACGCGAGAAACCCTTTTTCGCGCAAGCCCATCAGGCCCTTGATCGGGCTATCCTTGTCGGGATCGAAATCGTCGGGTTTGGTCCAAATGACAGCGCGATCGTCGTTCGCTTCGACAACCATGATCGTCGTGGATAATCCATCGCGCACCGCAGCAAAGTTACCGCCGTCCTTGCCCGGCCGCAGCATGGGACTGGTGCCGCGAACGGCGACATAATTCGTCAGGTGTTTGTCGGCCGCATTGCTGCCGGGTGCCTTGAAAACGTCGGGCATTTGGTCGATCAGTTTCTTGTTGTGCTCGCTATCCCAAGGCTCGTTGAGTTTGAATTTGCTGAACAACTCATGCTGCTCCAGCCAAGGCAGCATACGCACGCGCC
>JAYTAU010000501.1:0-1259 GCA_043737375.1 Planctomycetia bacterium | reverse complement strand
CACGCCGCGGCTGACGTGCGTGGTGGGCTCGGTTCGTCCACCGACCGCCCAGCCGCACTTGGCATCGACGAAATGAATCGAGCGCAGCGGAACATCAACCCCGGACGTTTGCAGTTGCCAAGTTCGACCCGCATCGGCCGTGTGCCAAATCACGCCGCGATCGCCCACGGCCCAGCCGGTGCGTGGGTCGAAAAAACAGAGGTCGTTGATCGGCGCATCGGCACGCCACGGTTGAACGGCCAGTTCGGAATTCAGCCCCGGGCTTTGCACAGGGGCCGCAGCATGTGCCCCGGTCGACCAAGTCAACAATAGCGCCGAGCAGAGTACGACGTTATCGATCAAACACGACAGATACGTTGGGCAGCGGCAAAAAAAGGGTTCCCTAACCCGAAGCGTCAGCGAGAAAATGCTGCAACGGATGCGCGTACCTTGCGGACGCTTCGGGTTAGAACGGTTTTCGTTCGTCGTTTTTTGCAACATAGCGTCGAGCTGTAATTTGGATACCAAGAACGAAACTGCGGCCGAATTCTAGTCAGGATCTACAAAACGACCTAGACGGGTTCGCTTTCTGTAGGAGGCGTCGCTGACGCCGATGGCCGTCGCCCAAATACACTCGCCGGCGCTTCGAGCTTGTAACAGTGCTGACCTAGTCGCTGCGCATTAAAATGCGTAAGCTGCTTAGCTTGCCTTCACCCTGCCATGCCGCACATCGTGGATCGTGCATGACGTTCTTGGAAGTTTTGCTGCTGTGCTTGGCCAGCGTGGCTGCCGGAGCCATCAACTCGGTGGCCGGAGGGGGAACGTTATTGACGTTTCCCGCACTATTGTCGATTCTGGGGCCGACCCACGCCGTGGTCGCCAATGCGACCAATACCATTGCGCTCTGCCCGGGATCTGCGATGGGGGCTTGGGGTTATCGGCGCGAACTGCGCGAATCGGGCCCTTGGAAATGGTGGCTGTTGATTCCGAGCATCGTGGGGGGCTTGGTGGGATCGTTGCTGCTGGCACGCGGCGATAGCAAAGTCTTCGAGACGCTTGTTCCTTGGCTGATCCTGGCGGCAGCAGTGTTGTTTTTGATTCAGCCGGCGTTGGGGCGTTGGATCGGGTTGGGGCAGCATCACGATCGACCGTCGAACACACGACTCGGATGGATCATCGTGTTTCAATTTTTTGTGGCCGTGTATGGCGGCTACTTCGGCGCGGGAATCGGCATTTTGATGCTCTGCGCGCTGGCCCTAATTGGGATCGACGACATTCAT
>JAYTAU010000500.1:0-8541 GCA_043737375.1 Planctomycetia bacterium | reverse complement strand
CCCAAAACCGATCCAACCGATCGGGTTGGATATAACATCCGCCCAACTCAAAACGACCAGCGAGGTGCCGGCTATCCAAAAAACCCAACAGACACGATTGATCATTACCCGTCGTCGATACGACTGCAGCGCTGTTGCTACGTCCTCATCGGAAATGCCTGAGCGATAATCGTTCATAGTTATTTTGATCGGGCGGGCCGTTGGCCGCGCCGCTAAGCAGCTCGGTTAATTCCTAATGCGCCTGCACTTTGGTCTTCGCATCTCCAACTTCAGATTCCGAACTTCCGCGACCTTTAATCCCCAACCCGTACGTGTTGCACTTCGTTGGTGACCAGCCAGCGTAGCCAGCTTTCTTGTTCGTCGGTGATTTCGAATTCGGTAGCGTTGAGCCCATCGAGCGGCGAGATGACTTCCAACACCCCTTCGTCGAGCCAGCGAAGCGCTTCGGCCGCATCGATCCAATACTCGCCGGAAGGAAGTTTTGGCGCGCCCCGTTCCCCCGCCGGAGTCATGAAGTAGGCAATGTCGGTGCGGAATCGCGCCGGCATTTCCAATGCGGGAACCTCGGGCTTGTCGACGGCGAACACATGCATAAAAATCTGCTAATGAAGTTTATCGTTTAAGATCTGGGTGCCTGTGTTTTCCGACAGCATAACATAGCCGCCGCGGAGCCGGAATCGAGCGCCGACAATTCCGTAGGATGGACTTCCGATCCGTCCCGTTCGATCGCAAGCGGTTAAACGAACCCGAGGTCTCCATCCTGCGAGTTAACTCTCACTCGTTCCAAACCGTTGCCGCGCGCCGCAAGCGATCACGCACGGCCAGCCACGCATCATCGCAGGGGGGCAAGTCGGCAACAATGATCGCAACACCGGTTGCATCCAATTCGTACATCGCCGCGTACAATTGCCGGGCATACATCGCGGCATTAGCCGGCAGAACGATCTCTCGTGCGCGAATGCTCACGCGACGTGTATCGGTCGCAGGTGCTTGTTCGGCGTCGCTGGCGATTCTTAACCAGCCGATCAGCCCATTTCGAGCAGCTGCTACGTTACACAACGCATCGACACGCCGTGCGGCAGCCTCGTTCGGAAAGCATTCCAGCACGGCCCGCGGAGCATAATGCCGCAAGCTGGTTCCGGGCGATGGCATCGGTCGCGACCGATCGTCGAGCAACAACGTAGGCCGTTCGACCTTGCCTAAATAGGGTTCCAACTCCTCGGGTGTTATCAATCCCGGTCGCAACAACCGCGCCGGTTGCGTCGTGAGGTCGATCACGGTCGATTCGATTCCGCCCGAGGCGGGTCCGGCGTCCAGAATCAAATCAATCCGTCCATCGAGAGTTTGCCGCACATGCTCGGCCGTCGTCGGGGAAATGCCGTTCGACATATTGGCACTGGGGGCAGCCAGCGGAAAGCCCGTGGCTCGCAAAAGGGCCAACGCCACCGGATGTCGCGGGATGCGGATGGCGACCGTTGCGCCGCCGGCGGTGACGATCGCCGGGACATGCATTCGTTTGTGCAAGACCAACGTCAACGGCCCTGGCCAAAACCGCGCGGCAAGCAGCTCTGCCGCTACCGGCCAATCGGCGGTCAACTCGCGCGCGGCGGCGACGTCGGCCACATGTACGATTAGCGGGTTATTCGAAGGCCGACCTTTGGCAACGAAGATTTTTGCGACGGACTTTTCATCCAGTGCGTTGGCCGCCAATCCGTACACGGTTTCGGTGGGAATGGCAACCAGCCCGCCAAAGCGCAAGATATCGGCTGCTACGGCGATGGATTCCGAGGCCGGGTGTTCAGGATCGACGGCAATCACTCTGGTCATGGCTGATAGTTTGGCAGAAGCCCGCGCTTTGCGGTAGATTGCAGTTTGTACAAGCTCGAATTGCCGGTGAGTGAATATAGGGGCGAACGAATAATAACTTCCTCACAAAATCTTCTCCCTCTGGGAGAGGGTGGGGTGAGGGTCGGAAATATCGGGAAGTTATTTTTCGTTCGCCCCTTAGCACGGCTGCTATTCGGCGTCGGCCAGAACATCTGCAAAGCCGCTGAGCCGGCAATTCGATCGACAGGGATTGAACAATTGACTTGTATCTCCGAAACTGGCGATTCATCGCTTGCGCATGTCAGCAACAGTCACCATTCTTTAAGCCAACGAGATTCATGCCCGCCAGTTCGTCGTTAGTCGCCGTCATTATGGGCAGCAAGTCCGATTGGGAGACCATGCGGCATGCGGCCGACATGCTGACCCAATTCGGCGTACCGTTCGAGAGTCAAATCGTGTCGGCCCATCGCACTCCGCTATGGTTGAGCGAATTCGCTTCGACCGCCGAAAGCCGTGGGCTGGAAGTGATCATTGCCGGAGCCGGCGGCGCGGCACATTTGCCAGGCATGGCCGCAGCGCAGACGTTGTTGCCCGTGCTGGGCGTTCCGGTCGAAAGTCAAATGTTGCGCGGGCTCGACTCGCTGTTGTCGATCGTACAAATGCCCGCCGGAGTGCCGGTCGGCACGCTGGCGATCGGCAAAGCGGGAGCGATCAACGCGGCGCTATTGGCGATCGCCGTGTTGGCTAACTCGCGGCCCGAGCTGCGTGAGAAATTGCGTAAGTTTCGCAACGAGCAGACTGAAAAGGTTCGCGGCGAAGTGCTGGACTGAGTAATCAGTAATCAGTAATCAGTATTCAGTGTTCAGTGTTCAGTGGTTAGTTGGCCTTCTGGCGTCGTTCCTGCTTGGTAATTCGTCATTTGTAATTCGTAATTTTACTTTGGCTGCACCGCAAAACTTACCGGCTATTCTGCCGCCCGCCGCGATCGGCGTGTTGGGTAGCGGCCAACTCGGCCGCATGTTCGCCATTGCCGCGCGGCAGATGGGTTACCGCGTCCACACATTTTCGCCGGACAACGATACGCCGACGGGCCAAGTTGCCGATATCGAAATCGTGGCTTCATACGACGATCTCGATGCGGTGCGACGGTTTGCTGCGGATGTAAGTGTCGTCACGTTCGAGTTCGAAAACGTCCCTGCCGTCACGGCCGAGGCAGCCGCCGAAATGGCTTTGGTCCGTCCGGCCGGTGAGATACTGCACATCTCGCAGCACCGGCTGCGAGAAAAGACTTACTTGGTGGAGCATGGTTTGCCGGTTGCTCCATTTAAGGCCGTTCGCTCGCAAAAGGAGTTGGCCGCAGCGCTCGAGCAACTTGGATATCCGGCGGTTTTGAAGACTGCCGGATTCGGCTACGACGGCAAGGGGCAAGCGAAAATCGAACAAGCTTCCGACGCGGCGACCGCTTGGCAACAAGACGCGCAGCATGAACGTGTGCTCGAAGGATTCATCGATTTCGATCGCGAGGTGTCGGTCGTTGCCGCGCGCGGCAGCGACGGCGCGTTTGCGCACTGGGGCGTGATCGAGAACAGTCATGCCCATCATATTCTTGACATTTCGATCAGTCCGGCGCGCGTGCCTGCGGCAGTCGCAGCGCGAGCCATCGAGATTGCGAAGCAGGTTCTCGATACGCTCGATGTCGTGGGTGTGATGTGCGTCGAATTCTTTTTGACGCGCTCGGGCGAGTTGTTGATTAACGAACTGGCACCGCGACCCCACAATTCGGGACATCTGACGATCGACGCACATCTAACGAGTCAGTTCGAGCAGCAATTACGTTGTGTGTGTGGTCTGCCTTTGGGATCGACGGAGCAATTGCGCCCCGCGGCCATGGCGAATTTGATGGGCGACTTATGGAACGCTGGTGAGCCGAATTGGCAAGCTGCCTGCGCGTTGCCGGGTGTGAAGCTGCATTTGTACGGCAAGTTGGAACCGCGCCCGGGCCGCAAGATGGGACATTTGACCGCGCTGGCTGACACGATTGAAGCGGCCGAAGCCCAAGTCCGCGATGCTCGCCGGCGGTTGATTGAAAAATGAATTCGGTCGTTGGATTGAGTGTCATGGCGCACGGCTTTGCGTGGGCATAAACAACATTCAAGCTCAGATCGCGATTTGACGCGACTCGGAAAGTCATGCCCACTCAGGGCAGTGGGCATGGCACCCGGCAGTGGGCATGGCACCCGGCAGTGGGCATGGCACCCAAGGAAAAAATCGAGCAGTCAACGATATGCAAATTCTTACAGCTCAATTCACCACGTTGCGCAGCGGCTGGCCGGTCAGCGCGCGGCGGCAGGCTTCCGATCCTTTGACGCGCATATCGAGCAGCCCTTCTTCCGAATAAAACGCCGCGTGGGGGTTGACGATCAAACGATCGTGCGCGGGATGCGAGCGATCGCGCCAGGCCAGCAGCAACGGGTTATCATCGGCCGGCGGCTCGCCATCGAGGACATCGATCGCCGCGCCGGACAATTGGCCCGCAGCGATGGCAGCGGGAATCGCCGCCGTGTCGACGATCGCGCCGCGCGCCGTGTTGATCAGATAAGCACCGCGCGGCAACTGTGCGATCGCGGCAGCGTCGATCAAGTGTCGAGTTTCCGGATTCAACGGACAGTGGACGCTCAGGGCGTGCGACTGTCGAAGCAGATCGGGCAAAGTTTCGGCGCGATGAACTCCCAGCGATTTATCGACGCCGTCGAGTACATGAGGATCGTAGAACAGCACATTCATCCCTAAAGCTTTGGCTCGGATGGCCGTCGCCGTGCCGATGCGGCCCAGGCCGACGATACCGAACGTGCGACCGCGTAGCCGATACAACGGAACGGCATGCGTAAACATCCACGAGCGATTTTCCAATGGATGTTGCAGCATGGAGTTATAGAAACCAATGCCGCGAGAGAGCGACAAAAACATACCGATTGCCGAATCGGCTACTTCTTCGGTTCCGTAGTCGGGCACATTACAAACGGCGATCCCGCGCTCTCGCGCAAAAACACGATCGACATTATCGAAACCGACCCCGCAGCGGACGATCAATCGGCAATTGCGCAAGCGCTCGATCGTGACCCGTGTCAGGCCGAGATTGTGATACAGCATAATCGCGTCGGCGTCTTCGATGCTGCCGACCAAATCGGCTTCGCTAAAAGCGTCGAGCGCCGCGATCACGGCGATGTCGCCCAGAACTTTGTTCTCGGGCGTAAGCTCGCCGGTGATGAAGTCGGCGATGGCGACTTTGTACCGGTTTGTTTCGGTCATGGAATGTCTGCCGTTAAAAAAAGCCCGCAATCGTGATGAACTCGCAAAATGCTACCAACAAAAAAAGCACTGGCCGACATGGACCAGTGCTTGCTTAGTTTACGACAACGGTGACGACTGCTGCAAATCGCGCGGGGTTACGGACCGACGGCACGAAACATATTACGGATGGGCTGCCCTGGTACATAGTAGTTGGTGCGCGCCACGACCGGACGACCGGCAGTCACCACCATCGGTGCATAATAACTAGTCGTCGGCACGACGGCGGTCGGAGCATAGTACGCGGTCGTCGGTGCATAGTAACTGGTCGTTGGTGCATAATAGCTGGTCGTTGGTGCATAATAGCTGGTCGTTGGTGCATAATAGCTGGTCGTTGGTGCATAATAGCTGGTCGTCGGGACCACGGTCGACGGAGCGTAATACGCGGTCATCGGCATGACGGTCGAAGGTGCATAATATGTCGTTGTCGGCTGCGAGTAATAAGTCGTTGTTGGAACAACGGTGCTGGGTGCATAGTAGCTTGTGGTCGGCATGACGACCGGCGACGAGACGATGACTTGAGCTTCGGATTGAGCAGTCAATCCGAGCGATAATGCCAAGGCGGCGAATGTGGCGATACAGGTTTTCATCGGTCGTTCTCCAGGGTGTTTCGGTTGATAGTTGTTAAGGGGCGAACGAAAAATAACTTCCCGATATTTCCGACCCTCACCCTACCCTCTCCAAGAGGGAGAGGATTTTGTGAGGAATTATTTTTCGGTCGCCCCTTAAGGCGAAGGATCAATTCATTTTAATGTGCGGGCAAACCAAGCGACAAGTAGCGAGCTCAACTTTGTGACCTCGCATCGTATTCTCGAACCGTATTTGAAATGTAGTCTGCAAAAATCGCGCCGACTCACTCTCATTTACTAACCGTTCTATCGTGCTTCACTTTGGGCGCTCGGCGTTGACTTGGGATACCAACCCGAGCCGACGTACAAGTTTTCACCCTGGTAGACGACCTTTCGCAGCAGACAATGTTTCAATTGCGGTTCGTTGGAACCCGGCCTGGGCCATTCACATTCGTACCACAGCGATTGGCGATTACCCAACCGGGTTGGTAGTTCGCGCGCCCACTGCCGGCCCGATTTATCTTTCAATTCAAACGCGTTGGTACCTTCACGTTTAGGGTCGGCTCCATAAACGCGATAGTTTCCTCGGCTGTCGAAGACAAACACGTAAGTGTCGCCAAAGCGAAACGGTCCCTTCGTTTCACGAAATTGTTCGAAAGCGTCGGGGCCCAGAGCCCCCACCAATTCGGTCGCCTTGTTGACGACGTCGGTGATGAATAGCTTATTTTCGGGCACGTCGTACAACCCGCTACCGACGATGTACAACTTGCCTGAGGGAGCTTTGACTTGCACGGCATACGTACTTTTCCATTGAGGCGGAGCATCGGGTTGCGGCGTCCAACGGTAGTGGGCCCAGCCTTCTCCGGAACTGCCCGACACGGCACGTTGAATGAGCCCCAACACGGCGCGGCCGCCCAGGTCGCGTAAGCTGTGTTCGTTTTTACCTTCGTATTTTGGATTGACGGGATTCACCATCACCTGCCCCAAAAACGTGTTAACGAACAAGTACTGATCGCCTTGCCACCAACGACTGTTCGGTTGACGGAAATCCGTGAAGGCCGCCTCGCCGCGCAGCTGCACCTGAACCGCCGCTGCGCGAACGAACTTCACCAACTCTTCGGGCGTCGTCACCTTGGCAGGCAACACGATCGATGTATTTGCTTCGACGATAGGCTGAGAATTTGCAGGCGATTTACTTTCGGCACCGTCGGGCTTGATAACAACCGAATCCCCGGCTTGCGCTCCGATGGTTAACAGGGTCAGACAGACAGACAATACGCCTCGCGTTGACGAACGAAAATTGCAACGAATGCGCGTTTGCATCGAGTAGCCCCCAAAGCGATGAAAGTTATGGCCCGACATTCACGGCGCACTGCTTGTTGAAGCGGCGGCGATGCGGACAAGTTACAGGAAATATCAGTCGACAAGACGAAATGGGCCGAATGGCCGATGGACACACTTTGCCGGTCGAAACACTCAAGTTCGAACCGTTAGGCAAACGTAGATTGCGGTAAGACGAATGTCAAACTCCACATTGTCGCGAGAGAAATCGTAGATAACGATTATGACGAATAGGCTTGCTAGTCGTCGGCTAAGACGACCGCCTCGCGAAGGGCGCGCCGCGCCAAGCGCGTGACCATGACCGTCACCATAATGGTTGCCAGCAGACCGAGTACGAACAACGCTTGCGTCAGCCCGTTGCTGGAATCATCGTCCGGGTAGACATCCATCACGTCTTGAGCCGCCGAACCCAGGTAGGCGTACATCAACGAGACCGGCAACATGCCCAGCCAGGTTGCGATGAGAAAATCGCGAAACTTCACCTGACTGACCGAGAACAGGTAGTTGAGAACTCCATACGGCAAGACGGGCGACAGGCGGGTTAACATGACGATCTTGAAACCCTGTTGACCGACGGCCGCGCCGAGCGCTTGCATTGCCGGCCGGCTTTTCACTTGACTCTCGACGAGCTCGCGCGCGATCGTTCGACCCAAAATAAACGCGATGCCGGCACCCAGCGCGCCGCCGACCGACGCCACGATCGTGCCGATCCAGGGGCCGAAGAAAAATCCTGCAGCCACGTTCAGCCACGAAGCGGGCACCAGAAACAGCGCGGCGGGCACATACAGGGCGATCATGATTAGCGGGCCGAGCGTGCCGCAATCGCGAATCCAATCGAGTACGACTCGGGCCCAATCGCGAATCGGAAACAACATTACCGCCGCTGCCACGATCAGCAGCAGCACCAGCAGTACCGCGATGCGCAGCCGTCGCCTGGGTCGATCGAGAACAAGCGCGGCAGCAGTTTCCGACATACGCAGGGTTAGCCATTAAACACAAAAATCACTCCGCGTCTTAGATGCCCTAACTTAGCTGGACCGCCATGCACTGGCAAAGCCAGCGGCACGCAAGTCCCTAGGTAAAGTTGGGGCTTCTTAATCGCGTAACCAACGGAGCCAGCCGGTGCGGCGGCGCGATTGCATCAGTTTCCGAATGTCGAACAAGGGGGCATTAGCAACCACGGCGCGTGAGCGATGGACATGACCGACAAGTGCCGGCAACGCGACAGCCGCAGCCGCCACGGTCGCAATCAGCGGCAACGATGCGGCCGGTTGGGGCTGAGCTAATTCGGATTGCGCCGTTTCGGATTGTATCGGTTCGCGATGTATCGGTTCGCGATGGGCGATGGAACCATCCGTTTCGATTGCCTCGGCCATGGCACGTTCGAAGACGCTAACGCGTTCGTCCGTTAGCGAAAATCGCGACACCGCGTCATCCACGGCACGGCGCGCCAATG
>JAYTAU010000499.1:0-8541 GCA_043737375.1 Planctomycetia bacterium | reverse complement strand
AAACCGCGAGCGCCGATCTCCCACCAATAAAACCCGGCCAACAATGTGCCGGTGAGCAACTCCACGACGAGCGGCCGAAGCCAAAATCCGCGACCATGCAGCGGCGATTCGCGCCGTAGGCCCCACCAACCGATTACGGGCAAACGATCGAACAACCTTCGCGACGATGCACCGCCCAAGGGTGCCGACCAAGGGCTGATCGAACGCTGATGATACGCCAATCGATAGATGGCCCAATTGCACAGGGCGCCCACGACGCAGCCGATGACGAACAGATAGAGCAACCGCAGTTCGATCGGAATATCTAAAATCCATCCCACGCGAAGCGTTTCCGATGACCCGACTTGATGTTAGTTCAAAGGCACTTTACCACAGAGCCGCGGAGTCGCGGAGGGGAATGGGATCGTAAAATGGCCGCGAATCAACGCCAATGAACGCGAATCAAGACTGCGATTAGGAATCTCGTTTCTCGCAGCACACAGTCATGAGCAACGAATTTTAATTTCATTTTTGTCCCCTCGGTGCCTCCGCGGCTCCGTGGTCATTTTGTGCGATGGGTCAATTGTCAATTCGCGTCCATTCGTATCCATTCGCGGCTAGCTCTTTTTACTTTGGGTGTTATCGGCACCACGGTGGTTCAACCAGGTTTGTATTTCGTGGCTGATTTCGTCTGGCGATTTGTCGCCCGTGTCGACGATCAGGTCGGCGCATTCGCGATACCAAGGCTCGCGCTCGCGGAGCAACCGCCGCACTTCGTCAATGCCGCCGCCTGCCGTCAAATTCGGTCTTCGCGCGGCCGTGGTCGCGTCGGCAGTAATCCGTTCGAACAGCGTCTCGGCATCGGCCGTCAGCCAGATCACACGCGCCGCGCCGCAGTTCGTTGCGGCCAGCTTGCGCGCTTCCTGGATGCACTGTCGATTTTCGCTCCGCACGACAACTCCGCCTCCCAAAGCCAGCACCTGTCGATCGCGCGATAATAGGTCGGTCAGTACGGCTGATTCTAGTTTCCGAAAAGCCGGCTCGCCGTCGTCGGCAAAGATCGCTTGGATCGACTTGCCGGCACGTAGTTCGATCTCGACATCCGCATCGACCCAATCCCAGCCCAACGCCAGCCCAAGGTGCTGAGCGACCGTGGTCTTGCCGGTGCCGCGATAGCCGATGAGGAGTAAGTTCACGAGCCTAATGGGGAAAGGGGAACGGGCGAGGAGGGATCGGGGATCAGGGGGCAGGGATCAGGGGACATCGCTATGAATGATTCGACCGCTGGCCACGTCACTTTGCACTGTTAACTCCATTGCACTCCGCACTTCCTACTCCGCACTGGCCTTCATTCCCCATTCCACGTTCCACATTCCGACTTCCCCATCACGCTTTTGCCGGGCCGGTCAACTTCTTCAGTACGTCGCGCATCAACTCCCAGGGGCTTTCTTGTCCGGTGAACAATTTGAATTGCAAGCTGGCCTGACGAATGAACATCTCGACGCCGGTCACCACGGTGCAGCCTTGCAGCCGCGCCTCTTTGATCAATAACGTGCTTTCGGGATTGTACACCGTGTCGAACACCACCATGTAGGGTCGCAAGTGCAGGCGGTCGTAGGGCGTCTCATCGACGTTGGGATGCATGCCCACCGGCGAGCAATTCACGATCACGTCGGGAGTCAGCCCGTATCGGTTGTTCCAGTCGACGCACTTGCAGTCGAAGCGATCGGCCAGGGCTTGGGCGCGTTTAGCCGTGCGGCTGCTGATCACGACCTCGGCTTTGCGCTGCTTGATGCCATAGGCGATCGCGCGGGCTGCGCCTCCGGCGCCGAGTACCAGCACCGTTTTACCTTCGAGCGTGCCGCGATCGTATTGCGGCGGCTGCATCGCTCGTTCGAGGCTATCCATCGCGGCGCGAAAGTCGGTGTTGTAACCCACAAGTTGGTCGCCCTCGAAGACGATCGTATTCGCCGCGCCGATGCCCTTGACCGCCGCGTCGATCTTCGTCAGTCGGCGAATCACCGCTTCTTTGTGAGGAATGGTGACGCTGAGTCCTCGAATGTTCAGCTCAGCCGCATCATCGAAAAATCGCTCCAGAAATTCGGCCGGCACGCGAAACGGCACATATACCGCGTTGAGACCCGCGGCTTTCAGTGCCGCGTTGTGAATGTGCGGGCTGTACGAATGGCCGATCGGATCGCCGATCACGCCATACACGATCGTATCGGCCTTGATCTCATTATGGCGATACAGCTCGGTCATTTGCTGGAAGCTGAGCTGGCCCGGCGCCAACAGCCGCTCGTGATGAAACGTCGAGTACACAAACGGCGGGCTGTGTCGCACGCTGAGAATGCGCGACGGGGTGCCCATGTCCCCCATGCACATGGCGACGGTGGGGATGCGCTGATTTTCGAGCAGCCGTAGAATGCGAACATTGTCGTGGGGATGATTGGCCATGCAGGCCAATTTGACAATGTCGGGATCGAGCGCGGAGATGCGGTCGTGGATCGCCTGCAAGTCGTCGGGCGTTTTACGGAAGTCGTGGTAGCTGATGATCCGTTTGGTTTTGCCGAAGCGTGGAATCGAGTCGGCCACGTCGTCTTCAAGATCGACGTATTCGACCCCCTCGGCGATCGCTGTCCGCAACAACAATAAGCGTTGCTGCTCGCTGCCGGTCCAACGCCCGCCGTCGGCCTGTCGCCTGGCCGTGACGATCAGCGGACAAGGCCGGTCGGCCAACAATCGCTTGAGATTGACCTCGCCGTTGATGTAGTCGAGTCGCAGCTCGACGAGCTTCGCACCGCGATCGACCAAATGTTTGAGTTCGGCCAGCATGTGACGATGCCGGCCGCGACCAATACTGACACAGAGCATGGGCAATTTCGAATTACAAATTACGAAGGACGAAGTAAGGCAAAATCGGAAAGCGTGAGATGAGACATGCTAGTCGGCGCGTTCTCGCCCCGCAGACCTGATTGCGGCACGAACGCGCTTTTCTACTCACCACCTACAACTGACCACTAACCACGGACAACTGACTAATCCGCGACTAGTATAGTTCCGGTCGCCGGCGACTGCATCCATCCGTAGCGGTTGTTCACGTTCGTTTGAACTGCCGGTCCAGTTCATCCCGCGTGAAAACGAGGGCCGTCGGCCGGCCGTGCGGACAATGGTGTGAATCCTGATACAAGTGCCGCTGCTGAACCAGGGCCGAGACCTCTTCCTGGCTCAGCCGGTCGCCCGCCTTGATCGCCGCTTTGCAACTGATCATGTGCAGCAGCTCGTCGAGTAAGTCGCGCCGCTCGGGCGTCTTGCCGTCGGCCATCAGCTTGTCGACCAATTCGCGCAACACTTCGACGGGTCGGAGGTTCGCCAGCATGGCCGGGTAACTGGTGATCAAAATCGTATCGCCCCCGAACGGCTCGATTTCGACGCCCAGCCGCGCCAAGGTCTCGCGCGCCGAAAGCACTGCTGCCGCCTCGGCCGGGCCCAGGTCCACCGGCTCCGGTACCAACAGCCGCTGACACTCCATCGCTCCGGCTAAAACCTTCTCACGAATTTGCTCGTATAGCACGCGCTCGTGCAAGGCATGTTGGTCGATGACCACCATGCCGTCGGCGGTCTCGGCAATCAGATACCGATTGTGAAGCTGAATGGCCGACGGCCGCGCCGACGTGTCGTTGGACAATGCATAAGGACCGTCGTTGCGACCATTCGCCGCTTGGGATTCTGCGGAACTCAGCGACCCGTTGGTGCGCCGCTGTTCGACATACCCGCTGTTGGGTGCGTCGGCGGCGGTGCGCGGGCCCGGCGCGGTGAGCGGTCGTTCGAGCTGGTGCAACGAGAGCGGCAGATTACGCGGCTGCGGAAAATTAAAGGGATCGTCGTCACCGGCATCACCGATCGTGCCTTTCTCCGAACGATCGGCAACTGCGCCGCCGGCGGTTGAACGCGCCTGAACCGCCGTCGAGAGTTCTCCCTGGGCCCAGGCGACCAAGTCGCGACGGACTTGCGCGGCCACGCCGTCGTCCATGGCGCTGGCAGCCTGGTCGGCGCTGGTGGTCGGTTGCAGTTTGGCGGTCAGATCGATCGTCAGAAATTTCGTACGTAGCGTGCCGAGCAACTGGCTGTACACGCGACCGCCGTCCTGAAAGCGGACTTCGAGTTTAGTCGGATGGACGTTCACATCGACCGCTTCCGGCGGCATGGCAATCTGTAAAAAACAGATCGGGTAGCGCCCCGTCAGCAGCAGCCCACGATAGGCTTCGCCCAAGGCGTGCTGTAGTGCGCGATCGCGAATCGAGCGACCGTTGAGAAATAAATATTGCAGTCGGGCGTTGCCGCGACTTTGGCTGGGTCGAGCCACATAGCCGAACACACGCACCGGCCCGTCGTAGCTTTCGACCCACAGTAAATCGTTGGCCAATTCTTCGCCGAAGAAATTGGCCACACGCGTGGTCAAGCGATCGGTCGGCGCGAGATCATGCACCAGCTTGGTGCCGTGTCGGAGCGTGAAATGCACGTGCGGATACGCCAGCGCCAGCCGCGTGAACATCTCGGTGGTGTGCCCCATCTCGGTTTGTGTGGCCCGCAAGAATTTGCGGCGTACCGGCGTATTGAAAAACAGGTTGTGAATTTCGACCGTGGTGCCCTGCGGCGCGCCGCACGGAGTGACTTCGCCCAAACGACCGCCGACGATTTCGAGTTCGGCGCCCGCGTCGGCATCGGCCGTGCGGCTGCGGATGATGGTCCGGCTGACTTCGGCGATCGAGGCCAACGCTTCGCCGCGAAAGCCCAACGTACGAACGCTAAACAGATCGTCGGCGTCGCGAATTTTGCTGGTCGCATGTGAAGCGACCGCCAGCGGCAGCTCCTCCGGCGAAATTCCACAGCCGTTATCGACCACGCGGACCAAATCGACTCCCCCCTGCTCGATCACCACGTCAATGCGTGTCGCGCCCGAATCGATCGCATTTTCCATCAACTCTTTGGCGACGCTGGCCGGACGTTCGATCACCTCGCCCGCGGCGATCTTGTTGATCACGCTTGAGGAGAGTTGGCGAATGACAGGCGTGGGAGCTGCAGTGATGGTTGACACGTCCGTGTGCTGAGTTAGAGTAACCGAAAATTAAATTCGAACCACAGTTGCCGTTTCAACTCATACCACTGACAACGGACAGTCAGTGGTCAGTTGTCCGTGGTCCGTTGTGTTTTTGTCCTTTGTCCTTTGTCCTTCGTCCTTCCAGCTACAGCCCGTATTCCTTGATTTTGCGATACAGCGTGCGTTCGCCGATGTCGAGCATCGTGGCGGCTTGTTCGCGGTTGCCGCCGGTGAATGCCAACGTTTCGGCGATGAACAGACGTTCGACGTCGGTCAGCGGTTTGCCGACCAGACTGACCAGCGAGCCCGTACTGCCGAGTCCGTCTGAATTGCCGCCATGCGAACTTAAACCGGCCGCCTGATTGCCGACCGAAGCCAGGTGTTGCTCCGATCCTTCGGCGACCGGGCCGATCAATTCGCTCGGCAAATCCAGCAGGTCCAGCACACTATCGTAGTCGACCACGACCATGCTCTCGATCACGTTGCGAAGTTGCCGCACGTTGCCGGGCCAATCGAACGCCAGCAGTTTCATCCGCGCCGCAGCCGACATGCTCTTGATCACCTTGTGATGTCGCTTGGCAAATTGGCGAATGAAGTGCTCGATGAGTAGCGGAATGTCTTGCACCCGCTCGCGCAGCGGCGGCAGCGCGATCGTCACCACTTTCAGCCGGTGGTACAGGTCGCTGCGAAACGTGCCGGCGGCGATCGCGTCTTCCAAATTGCGATTGGTGGCCGACAGCACCCGCACGTTGACTTTGATCTGTTCGTTGGAGCCGACGCGCGTGATCTCGCCGTTTTCCAGCACGCGCAACAGCTTGATCTGGGTGGCCATCGGCATGTCGCCGACTTCGTCGAGGAACATCGTACCGCCGTGGGCATAGGCGAATTTGCCGACACGATCGGTCGAGGCGTCGGTGAAGGCGCCCCGTACGTGGCCGAACAGTTCGCTTTCGAGAATATTTTCGCTCAGCGCCGCGCAGTTGAGCGCGACAAAGGCTTTGTTCTTGCGGGGGCTGTTTTGATGAATCGCCTGCGCGACCAGTTCCTTGCCGGTGCCGGTCTCGCCTTGGATCAACACGCTGGCGTCGGTCGGGGCGATCCGCTTGAGCCGGTCGATGACCGCGTTCATCAACGGGCTGCTGCCGACCACCCCCTCGAAGCCGAATTTCTCATCCAGCCGGCGATTCAGTTCGACATTGGTCCGCCGCAGCCGAACCGATTCGGCCGCCCGACCGACGACGATCCGCAGTTGCTTGATATCGAGCGGTTTTTGCAGGTAGTTGAACGCCCCCTGCTGCATCGCCTCGACGGCCGAGGGAATGCTGCCGTGGCCGGTGACCAGAATCACTTCACACTCGGGCAACGCCTGCCTGGCCCGCTTGAGAATTTCGAGACCGTTGACGTCGTTCATCATCAAGTCGGTGATGACGATGTCGAACGTTTCGCGCTCGACCAGACGGGCCCCTTCGCCCCCCGAGGTCGCAATGGCGCAGTGATAGCCGACCCGCTCGAGACTTTCCGCGACGACCTGGGCGTGGGCCGTATCGTTATCGACGATCAACAGCCGAATTTCGCCCAGCATGCCGGCGTTGTCGTCGTCGAGCAAGGTCGTGCGCTCGGCACTTCGACTCCGACCGTCGGCGGCCGAGGCGTTGGCGGCCGGCCGCTCGTTGACGACATTCGACGGTGGTAAATCGGCACCCTTTCCCATGGGTCAATGATACCCCGGCGCGATGATAAACGGCTAGGGGCACGAAGTAAACCACGAAACACACGAAACCGACGAAATGGAGTGACGATGGGACTTCCAAGCACTTCACTCGAATGTTGAACAGGAGAGAACGGAGGGAACGGAGATTGAGGCGTCTTTCGTCCCTCCGTTTCCTCGGTTCCCTCCTGTTCAATTGATAATTTTGCTTGCTTGATGGCAGGTTGTTGACAAAAAACATTGACGATTATTCGTGCGAACACCATAATCCTCGACAGTCTTTTATTCTCGCAGCAACGTTTACCCGAGGCAGGCATGGCCAAGAAGACCGCATCCAAGAAACAGGCTGTTTCCAAGAAGAGCGCGAAATCGGTTAAAAGCGTCAAACCGGCGGCAGCGATGAAGGGCAAGCAGGCCGCGCCGAAGAAAGCAGCCGCGAAGCCCGCCGGCAACATCCGCGCGAAGGCGGCGACCAAAAAGATCGCGAAAACACAGCCGAAAGTGACCGCCAAGAAATCGGCCGTCAAGCCGATCCTCATCAAGTCCAAGCCGGTCAAATCGCAGCCGATGAAGTCCGCTTCGCGGAACGCGATCAAGCC
Organism: Planctomycetia bacterium; assembly: GCA_043737375.1. GTDB lineage: Bacteria > Planctomycetota > Planctomycetia > Pirellulales > JALHPA01 > JAWXCH01. Next base: position 1,154 of record JAYTAU010000499.1, on the reverse strand, counting down.
TTCTCCCATCAAGAACTCCGGCAAGAAGTCCGCAAAGAAAAGCAGCAAGCCAGGCATGCTTGCGCGAGTCGCCGACATGGTCAGCGGCGCTGTGGGCAGCCTAATGCCGGGCAAAAAGAAACCGGCCAAGAAGCCGGCTGCAAAACAGGGTTCTGCCTCGAAGCCGGTGTCCACCGAATCGACCATTCCGGCTGCCTCGACTAATGGGGCTCCTGCGATCAGTCCCGGGGCCGGTATCTCGTCGACCGATCCACGTCCCGAAGGCGGCGCAATGGGAACGAGCTGAGGCTGGCGAGCCGGAAGCGTCAGCGCCCGGAGGCCTGGGGACTGGAGGCTCGGGACTGGAGGCTTGGGGATCTCGAGACTGGGGACTTGCGACGAGGGACGCAAGGCTTGGCACTCCGGGCTCCATGCATTCCTACCTCCTCCATTCCTTACTCCGCGGGGGGCAGTGGAATGACAGGCGTCGTCGCGACGGCGTGCGGAGAATCCAGCCGCTTGGCAGTCGGCAGCGCGATCGAGAACATCGTGCCGCGGCCGACTTCGCTTTCGACATGAATCCGGCCGCCGTGCCCTTCGACGATTTTCTTGGCCGTCGGCAGGCCCAAGCCCGATCCACCATGTTTGGTCGAATAGAACGCCTCGAACACGTGTGCGATCGTCTCGTCGTCCATCCCCGGGCCGGTGTCGATCAGGTCCAGCGTGACCCAGCCCGGCAGGGCGCGAGTGCGGACTAGCAGTTGCCCGCCCCCCTGCATCGCCTGTTGGGCATTGAGTACCAGGTTTAGTAGCATCGCCTGAAACGATTCGTTATCGAGCATCACCAGCGGCAAGTCGTGATCGAGGTAGCGAATGATCTCGATCTTGGCTTCTTCGGCAGTGGGGCGGAAAAAATCGAGCATGCGGTTGACTTCTTCGTTCAGATCGGCCGGCTCGAGTTTCAGTCGTCGGACCTTGGCGAAGTTCAGAAAGTCGTCCAAGATATTGTGCAGCCGCTGACATTGCTGCTGCACGATCGCCACCCGATTCATGGCTCGGCGGTCGCGCGGCGTGACGGCCTCGACAAAATCCTCGTTCAGCAGCTCCATGTTCATCATGATCGTGCTGAGCGGGTTTTTGATCTCATGGGCCAAGCCGCCGGCCAGGGCGGCGAT
>JAYTAU010000498.1:0-3479 GCA_043737375.1 Planctomycetia bacterium | reverse complement strand
GATGAACATCTCAAGCTGATGGTCGCAATCGGTCATCAAGCGGCGCTGGCCGTGGAAGATACCAACTATTATTCAGCGATGGTGCAGGCCGAGCGATTGGCCGCCGTCGGTCAGACCATCGCTACGCTGTCGCACCATATCAAAAATATTCTACAAGGTATTCGCGGCGGCAGTTATTTGATTGAGATGGGTTTGAACGATCACGACGAAACGATCACGCGCAAAGGTTGGGACATCGTCGAAAAAAACCAAAACCGGATCAGCACGCTGGTGATGGACATGCTGACGTTCAGCAAAGAACGCGAACCGGAACTTGGACCGGCCGATTTGAATGCAACGATGGCCGACGTGGTCGAACTGATGCGCGGTCGTGCAGAGGAGAAATCAGTCGAATTGTTGTGGCAGCCGGCCGCAGAAATGCCCACGTTGGTGTTCGATGCCGAAGGGATTCACCGGGCCACGCTCAACGTGATCACCAACGCCATCGATGCATGTGCCGATAATCTAGAAGAGGGACGCGAACCTGGCCGCGTGACAGTGAGTGTTGGTACGGTGCCGGATACCTTGTTGGCTCAGGTTGTAGTAGCAGATAACGGCAGCGGAATTCCCGAGGAAGATCTTCGCGACATCTTCAATCTGTTTGTCTCGCGAAAAGGTTCGCGGGGCACGGGCCTGGGCTTGCCGGTGAGTGAAAAAATATTGAAAGAGCATGGCGGCGCGATTCGCATCGAAAGCGAAGTCGGCCAGGGGAGCAAATTCCTGTTAGAGTTCCCGCTGGTTAAGCCAGATGCCGCGGCGGACGACAATTACGAATTACAAATTACAAATGACGAAGAGTGAGGACAGCATCGACCGTTCTCGGAGGCAATGGTTTTCGATTCTCTTCGTTCGTAATTCGCCCATAATTGTCCTTCGTAATTTGCCTGCTCACGCGTCGCGTCGCAACAGTATCAACAGCCCGATGGCGTAGGCCACGGCGCCGAAGATCAAAAGTATCGCGCAGGGCAGCAACATTTCTTCGAACGAAAAGCCGCGCCACACCGCGCCCTCCAAGGCCCGGATCATCCACATTACCGGGCTGACGTTGCTGGCCGCCTGCATCCAAGGCGGCATGACCACTAGCGGAATCATGCTGCCGCCCAGCATGGCCAGCGGCATGTTGATCGCCCAGACCGAACCGCCGACGGCGCGTTCGGTGCGTCCCATCACCGATGCGAACATCATGATCCCCACGAAGCAGGCCGAGGAAGCAGCGACCGCCATCGCCAAGGTCAGATAGTTGTCGACCCGAATGCCAAACGCAATGCGTCCGAAAATGATCAATAGAATCGACACGGCGCAACAGGCCAGCCAACAGGCCAGTCCTTTGCCGGCGAGAATTTGGGCGCGAGAAATCGGCGCGACACGCAGCCGCAAGTAGGTCCCTTGCGTTCGTTCTTGCACGAGCGAGATGGCGAACACCGACAGACAACCGAATATGCCCCAGGTGATCGACTGTGGAAACGAAATCTCGTAACCGGAACTGGGGCCGCCATGCTCGCGACGGACTTCGACCACCTTGGTCGATGTGGGCAACATATTCGAGGCGGACGAATCGTCCGCGTTCGAATCTTCGGCAATCCGCGGAGTTTCTGGCATGTCGGTCGTTGCTTCGTCCGATGCCGGCACTGGATCATTCGCATTCGCGGCTTCCTCCTGCGGAACAACTAATCGCTCGAAGGCGCGCAAAAACGACTTGATGCCGGCCGCCTTGTCTCCGGTATACAGGCCCGATTTATCAACGTCTTTTCTGGCTTGTTCCAACGTCTTTTTGGCGACGGCGGGGTCTTTGGTCAGCTCGCGAATCGGCGCGGTGAAGCTCTCCATGATCACGCCCTGAAGTATGCCGGCCTCGACGCGCCGCACGGGGTCGATCCCCAGTTCCAGGTCTTGCACATTGGCCATGAATCCCAGGCTTTCGCCAAAACCTTTTTTCATTCGCACATAGGCCGCCACATTGCTGAGCCGGACCAAACCTTGGGCTTCTTCCAAGTCATACGAGCCGATGCGAGCCGGATCGATCGTGTCCTGCGGCGTCGATTCGAACCCCTCGGGCGTCAGCAGCTTGATGGTATCGGCGTTGTGCAGTCGTTCGATGAACGCGCGCGACCGATCGGTCTGGTCCTCATCGACAATCACGACCGTCAACGGAGATCGCCTGCCAAGTCCGCCGAATAGTGAGCCAAAAAAGACGGCCATCAATAGCGGAAAGAACAGCACCCAAAACATGCCGAGCTTATCGCGCCACAGCAGCCGAAGGTCTTTGATTGCAACGTTGAAAATACTTCGCATCAGTCACGCAATCTCCGTCCGGTGAGATTCAAAAAAACCGACTCCAAGTCGGGCCGATGAATTTGCAAGGCGGTGAATCGTACTCGCGATTGCATCAGCTTGGTGATTTCGTCATCGGGCGTTTCAGTGTCGATTCGCAATCGAGTACCGGCCGTTTGGGCTCCGCGTTTTTCGTCGTCGAGGGTGCCATTTCCATTCGGAGGAATGATCTGCATCGTCGGTGCCATGCCGGCCGGCGGATTTTGGCCATTGGCAAGTTCGACCTCGACGACAGAACTACCGCCATACTGGTTGATGAGTTGCTCGACCGTATCAAGAGCCAGCACACGGCCGTGGTCCATAATCGCCACGCGATCGCAAAGCCGCTGTGCTTCTTCCATGTAGTGCGTGGTATACAAAATCGTTTTTCCGTCGCGCTTGAGCTGCTCGATGTTGTCGAACATATGGTTGCGCGATTGCGGATCGACGCCGACCGTCGGCTCGTCGAGCAGAATGACCTTGGGGTCGGCAATGATCGCAGCGGCAATGTTCAGCCTCCGCTTCATTCCGCCGGAGTACGTTCGCACGAAGTCGCCGGCCCGATCGGCCAGGCCGACGAAGTCCAACGACCAATCAACGCGTTCTTTCAACTTGGCACCAGTCAACCCGTAAAGCGAGCCGAAGAATCGCAAGTTCTCACAGCCGGTCAATTCTTCGTAGAGCGCATTGGATTGCGGGGCGATGCCGATCGAACGGCGCGAAGCCGAACGCGTCGGATCGACCACACCATCGATTTCGACTGTGCCGCTGTCGGGACGCAACGCGCCGACCAGCATGTGGATGGTGGTGCTTTTGCCGGCACCGTTCGGTCCTAACAGGCCGAATGTCTCGGCACTGCGGATATCGAACGAGACGCCATCGACCGCGATATGACTGCCGTAAGTTTTTCGCAGGTCGGTGATTTTGATCATGCAGTGAGGAGGGATCGTGGATCAGAAGGCGGGGACAGGGGTAGGAGAAGATTGATTAGCCGCGAATGGATACAAATGGACGCGAATGAACAACAATGTTCGTACCGCCAACCGTTACTCAGAGTTTGTGAATTAATCGATTTGGACAAAATCTCGATCGCTTTTTTACCCCTGTTTCGATCGGAAACCCTAGTCTCC